>NCDQ01000124.1 GCA_002280275.1 Caulobacter vibrioides
AGGTCGTGGTCGGGCAAAGCTCGGTCGTCGTCTGATCCGGATAGAGCGAGGCGCCGGACGGGTCGCGATTGACGTCGATGACCGTGCGCGAGATCGCGGTGCGCACGAGCGTCGCGCCCATCCCTTCGGCGAAGGCGTAGAGCCGGTCGACCCACCAGTCGGCGTCCTTGCGGGCCAGCCACGGCGAGGCGAGGCGGGCCTCGATGTCCGGCGGGATGTCCGTGCCGGTGTGGGGCAGGCTGATGATAAGGGGAGCGTGGCCCTGGGTGACTTGGAGCCAGCTCATACCCCAACCTCCGACTTCCCCGGCGAACGCCGGGGCCCAGATTCATCCCGACAGGCTTGGGTGTTCGCGCCGACCGCCAGCACCAAATCCAGTACGCTCGTGGGTTCGATCTGGGCCCCGGCATTCGCCGGGGAGGTCGGGCGGAAAGAGGGCATCACGTCACCTCCGGCAGGTCGCCCGCCGCCGCGATCACCGCCCCGCTCCGCACCAGGGCGTTGGCCGCCTCCATGTCGGGGTGGAAGTGGCGGTCGTCCGACAGGTGCGGAACTTTGCTGCGCGTCAGCGCTCGCACGGCCTCCAGCGCGGCGCTCGACCTCAGCGGTGCATGGAAGTCGCAGCCTTGGGCGGCGGCCAGCAGCTCGATGCCCAGCACCGCGTCGGCGTTCTCGACCATGGCCAGCAGGCGGCGCGCGCCGTGGGCGGCCATCGAGACGTGGTCTTCTTGGTTGGCCGAGGTCGGGATCGAGTCGACGCTGGCCGGATAGGCGCGCTGCTTGTTCTCCGACACCAGGGCGGCGGCCGTGACCTGCGGGATCATGAAGCCGGAGTTGAGGCCAGGCTTGGGCGTCAGGAAGGCCGGCAGACCCGACAGCGCGGGATCGACCAGCATGGCGATGCGCCGCTCGGCGATCGAGCCGATCTCGCAGACCGCCAAGGCGATCATGTCGGCGGCGAAGGCCACCGGCTCGGCGTGGAAGTTGCCGCCCGACAAAGCCTCGTCGGCTTCCGGGAAGATCAGCGGATTGTCCGAGACACCGTTGGCCTCGGTCTCCAGAGTCGTGGCCGCCTGGCGCAGCACATCCAGCGCCGCGCCCATCACCTGGGGCTGGCAGCGCAGGCAGTAGGGGTCCTGGACGCGCTCGTCCTCCTTCAGGTGCGAGGCGCGGATCTCCGAGGCGCTCATCAGGGCGCGAAGCGCCGCGGCGGTTTCGATCTGGCCGGCGTGACGGCGCAGGGCGTGGATGCGCGGGTCGAACGGGGTGTCCGAGCCCTTGGCGGCCTCGGTCGACAGGGCGCCGGTGATCAGGGCCGACTGGAACAGGCGCTCGGCCTCGAACAGGCCCGCTAGCGCGTTGGCGGTCGAGAACTGGGTGCCGTTCAGCAGAGCCAGACCCTCCTTGGGGCCCAGGGTCAGGGGCGCGAGACCCGCTTGCGTCAGGGCCTGCGCCGCCGGCAGGCGCTGACCGCCGACGAAGATCTCGCCGACCCCGATCATGGTCGCGGCCATGTGCGACAGCGGGGCCAGATCGCCCGAGGCGCCGACCGAGCCCTGGCAGGGGACCACCGGCGTCAGGCCCTCGACCAGCATCTCTTCGAGCATCCGCACCGTCTCGACGCGCACGCCCGAGGCCCCCTGGGCCAGGCTGGCCAGCTTCAGGGCCATCATCAGCCGGATCACCGGGACCGGCGAGGGCTCGCCGACGCCCGCCGCGTGCGACAGGACGATGTTGCGCTGCAGGGTCTCAAGGTCGGCGTCGCCGATCCGGACGCTGGCCAGTTTCCCAAAGCCGGTGTTGATGCCGTAGACCGGCTGGCCCTTGGCCAGGATGCGCTGCACGGCCGCAGCGCTCTCTGCGATCACCGGCCACGCCGTCTCGGCCAGCCGCGCCGACGCGCCGCGATAGATCGCCTTCCAGTCGGCCAGCGACACCGCGCCGGGGTTCAGAACAAGCAGGGTCACAGGCCTCTCCACACACGCGCATGGAGCGGGTTGAAGCCCATGCGATAGACAAGTTCGGCGGGACGCTCGATGTCCCAGATGGCGAGATCGCAGGCCTTGCCGGCCTCCAGCGTGCCGCGATCGCTCAGCAGCCCCAGCGCCCGTGCCGCCTCACGGGTGACGCCGGCCAGGCACTCCTCGACGGTCATGCGAAACAGGGTCGCGGCCATGTTCATGACCAACAGCGGCGAGGTCAGGGGCGAGGTGCCGGGGTTGCAGTCGGTGGCCAGGGCCATCGGCACGCCCGCCGCGCGCAGGGCCGCGACCGGCGGCGCCTTGTGCTCGCGGGTGAAGTAGTAGGCGCCGGGCAGCAGGGTCGCGACCGTGCCTGCGGCGGCCATGGCGGCGACGCCGGCCGCATCCAGGTGCTCCAGATGGTCGGCCGAGAGGGCGTTGTATTCGGCCGCCAGCGCGGCGCCCGAGAGGTTCGACAACTGCTCGGCGTGCAGCTTGACCGGCAGGCCGTGGGCCTTGGCCGCGTCGAACACCCGGCGGATCTGGTCGGGCGAGAAGCCGATGCCTTCGCAGAACCCGTCCACCGCGTCGGCCAGGCCTCGGGCGACGACGGCGGGGATCATCGTCTGGCAGACGAGGTCGACATAGCCGTCTTGGTCGTCGCGATACTCGGGCGGCAGGGCGTGGGCGCCCAAGAAGGTGGTGGTGACGCCCACCCGGCGGATGTCGGCGAGCGCGCGGGAGGCGCGCAGGCTCTTGAGCTCGTCGTCCAGCGACAGGCCATAGCCCGACTTGATCTCGACCGTGGTCACCCCCTCGGCCAGTAGGGCGTCCAGGCGGGGCAGGGCGGCCTGGATCAGTTCAGCTTCGGACGCCGCGCGGGTTGCGCGCATGGTCGAGACGATGCCGCCGCCGGCGCGGGCGATCTCTTCGTACGAGGCGCCGGCCAGGCGCAGTTCGAACTCGTGGGCGCGGTCGCCGGCGAAGACGAGGTGGGTGTGCGGATCGATCAGACCGGGGGTGATCCAGCGGCCGTCGACATCGATCGTCTCGATGGTTTCGAAGCTCGGCGTGTCGGCGGCCGAACCCGCATAGGCGATACGCCCGTCCAGGCTGGCGACGACGCCGTCCTCGACGATCCCCAGCCCTTCGCGGCCCGGCGCCAGGGTGGCGAGACGGGCGTTGATCCACACCCGATCACAGCGCATGAGCTCGCCTCCCAGCTGGTGAGCGCGGCCCTTGCGGCGCGCTTCAATATGTATAGACATATTTGCGAACGATGAGGCTTGTCCAGTGACCGACACGCAAATTCCCGAGTCCGTTTCGACCGTGGTCTGGTGCGAGAGCGCGCTGCTGGCCGACGGCTGGGCCCGGGGCGTAAAGTTCACGATCACCGACGGCCGCATCGCCCGGATCGACACCGACGCCCCGGCCGGCGACGCCGAGCGCCTGGGTCCGGCTCTGCCCGGGCTTGGCAATGTGCACAGCCACGCCTTCCAGCGCGCCATGGCGGGTCTCGCGGAAACGCGCGGTGAGACGGGCGACAACTTCTGGACTTGGCGCGAGGTCATGTACCGCTTCCTCGAGCGGCTTGACCCCGACATGGCCCAGGCCATCGCCGCCATGGGCCAGGTCGAGATGCTGGAGGGCGGCTTCACCCGGGTGGGCGAGTTCCACTACCTGCACCACGCTCCCGATGGCGGATCGTACGACAACCCCGCCGAGATGGCCGCGCGGATGGCGGCGGCGGCGGACGAGACCGGCATAGGTCTCACCCTGCTGCCGGTGTTCTACGCCCACAGCAATTTCGGCGGCCTGCCGCCCACCGACGGCCAGAAGCGCTTCATCCACGACGTCGACGGCTTTGCGCGGCTGGTCGAGGCGTGCCGAGAGATCGTTGCGGGCCTGCCCGAGGCGGTGGTCGGCGTCGCGCCGCACAGCCTGCGCGCGGTGACGGGCGAGGAGCTGGACGCCATCTTGCCGCTGGCCGCCGGCGGCCCGGTCCACATGCATGTGGCCGAGCAGACGAAAGAGGTCGACGACTGCCTGGCCGCCACCGGCCAGCGCCCGGTGCGCTGGCTGATGAACCATACCGAGGTCGGCAAGCAGTGGTGCCTGATCCACGCCACCCACATCAACGCCACCGAAACCGAACGCCTGGCCAAGAGCGGCGCGTTGGCGGGCCTTTGCCCGGTTACGGAGGCCAATCTCGGCGATGGGATTTTCCCGACCCCGGACTATCTGGCCGCTGGCGGAAGCTTCGGAATCGGCACCGACTCCAACATCGTAATCGACGCCGCCCAGGAGCTTCGGACCTTGGAATATGCCCAGCGCCTGACCCGCCGGGCCCGCAACGTGCTGGCGGGCGGCCCGCGCCGTGCGACCGGCGGCGACCTCTGGCGCGCGGCGGCCCTGGGCGGCGCCCGCGCTCTGGGGGCGGGGCGGGGTGAGCTGCGACGCGGCGCGCCGGCCGACTTCGTCACCCTCGATGCGAGCCACCCCAACCTTGTCGGCCGCGCGGGCGACACCCTGATTGACAGCCTGGTCTTCGCCGGCGGCGGGATCGACACCGTCTGGCGCCATGGCCGGAAGCTGGTCTCGGGCGGCCGTCACTACGCCCGCGACACGATCCAGGCGCGCTACGTTGAGACCCTGAAAGCCCTGCTGGCGTGACCGGCCCGCTGCACCAGCGCATCCGCGCCGACATCGAGGCTCGCATCCGCTCCGGCGAATGGGCGCCGGGGCACCGCGCTCCGACCGAGGCCGAGCTGATGGCGGCCTATGGCTGTTCGCGGATGACCGTGAACAAGGCGATGATCGCCCTGGTCGAGGCCGGCTTGATCGTGCGGCGCAAGCGGGCCGGCTCGTTCGTGGCGCGGCCCAAGGTCCATGCGCCGGTTCTGAACATCCCCGACATCCAGTCCGAGATCGTGGCGCGGGGCGAGCGCTACGCCTTTCGGCTATTGTCCCGCGTGGTTAGGTCCCCTGACCGCGACAGTCCGGACGAGATCGCGCTGGCGGCCGGCGGCAAGCTGTTGGCGCTGGACGGGGTGCATGACGCGGGCGGCCGGCCCTTCGCCCTGGAGCGCCGGGTGGTCTCGCTGAAGGCGGTTCCCGAGATCGCCACCGCTGACTTCGAAACCCATCCCCCCGGCGCCTGGCTCCTAGAGCACGTGGCCTGGACCGAGGCCGAGAGCCGCATCAGCGCCGTCAACGCCGAGGCTGAGGACGCTCGGCTGCTGGCGCTCGACGAGGGCGCGGCCTGTCTCGTCGTCGACCGCCGCACCTGGCGCGAGGGTCAGCATGTGACGCGTGTCCGCCAGATTTTCCCCGGCGAGGCCTATGACCTGGTGGCGCGGTTCGGGCCGGGGACCTAAGTGCGTGAGGCGAGCGCAGCAGCGCCGCCTCGAAGGAGACGCCCGTGGACCTGTACACGCTGACCATCCCGACCTACGTCCAGATGCTGAAAGGCCTGTCGGCCCAGCTGACCAAGGCCGAGGCCCATGCCGCCGAGCATGGCGGCGAGCTGATCAGCGCACGCCTTGCGCCCGACATGTTCCCGCTGTCGACCCAGGTGCGCTTCGTCTGCACCCAGGCCAGCGAACTGCTGCGCTACCTGACCGGCGCGGAAGTCTTCGCACCCGTTGAAGACGCCACCGACTTCGACGGTCTGCGCGCCCAGTTGGCCGACGCCTTGGCGCGGATCGAGGCCGTCCAGCCCAACGCCTTTGACGGCGCGGCCGGCAAGGCGATCGCGATGAACTTGCCCAACGGCATGGTGTTCGACCTGACAGGCGAACAGTTCGTCCGCGACTGGAGCCTGCCCCAGCTCTACTTCCATCTCATGGCCGCCTACGCGATCCTGCGCAGCCAGGGCGTGCCTCTCGGCAAGCCCGACTGGGTCCCGCACATGTTCGCCTACATCCGTCCGGGCACCATGCCTGGAGGTTGAGCCGGCTCGACCATCCCCCGTTCCGGGGATGTCAGTGGAGCCCCGCGAAATCCTAGAACGGCGGCCAGGGACCAGGGCGTGGCGCGTGGTGCGGCGGGAGGGTCCTGGAGGGATTCCCACATGGCCGAGCCGACGCTTCGCGACTTTCAGTTCCTGATCCAGCTGGTGGATACCGGCATCATCTGGTCGATATCGGCATCCAGACCTTCAAGGACGCGCTCAGCAAGTATCCCCTGGATACGCCGCTGAGCGTCGTCTTCGGCGGGGGCGCGGGCGGGAGCAGCGGCGGCACGGGTACGGTCGGCACGCCCCTGGTTCTGACCAAGGAGAAGATCGAGGAGATCTACCAGGCGCTGTCGGGCGTTTCGGCGACCTCGTCCAAGGCGCTGTCGGAGTATCTGACCGGACCCAACGGCGAAAAGGTGCTCAACGCGCTCTACAGCGAGATGAAGCTGCTGGCCCAGCTGCAGGCCGATGTGGCGGCCGGCAAGATCACCCAGGCGGTGTTCCTGGACAAGTTGGTCAGCTTCTCGGCCGACACCTCGGCGCTGGCCTTGCAGGCGGTGAACTTCTTCACCGGCCGGACGCCGACCCAGGCGGCGCTGAACGAGCTGATCGACAGCGCCACCAACACCACCGACCTGACCGACTTCGCCTATGCGATCTACAACACCGAGAACAAGTACATCGAGTTCGCGGTGAACCAGGCGATGAGCGGGACGGGCGCGGCCACCTTCAAGGCCGCCTACGACGCGCTGGGTTTCCGCGAGGCGGTCACCAAGATGTACGACGCCATCATCGGCAACTCCAAGGCTGCGGCGGCCGGCGTGAATATCTCGGCGGCCATCGACTACATCGTCGGCCAGCAGAAGTACTTCGAGGCCTATGGCCACGACGCCTTGGGCGCCAAGGCCGCCGTGGCGGGCTTCCTGATGTCCAAGGGGCTGGAGGCTGGCGTCGGCGTCTACGCCGAGGCGGTCAAGGCGTTCCTGGGCAAGGCCTATGCCGGCACGGCCGTCTATGGCGGCGATTTGGTGGGCCCGGCCAAGGCGCCGATGGAGGTCGCGCTCATCGGTCAGGCTCCGGACCACTACGACCCTGGCATGCCGTTCTAGTCCGGCATCGTCTTGAAGCGCTCAAGACCTTCGGGCGGGATCACCCAGTCGGGGCGGTCCCGCTCGAACAGCAGCATGGTCGGCTTGAACAGGGCCGGGTCGTCCAGACTGCCGGCATAAACCGTGTGGCTGTCATCCAGCCCCAGTTCGCCACCGAACACCAGGCCGTCGCAGGTCGGACAGGCGTTGCGCGTCGCCTCGCCGCCGCGCAACGCAGGGCTGCGATACTGCCGCGTCGGCCCTGTGATGGTCAGGGCTGCGGCGGGGAACCCCATGAACGGGATGAAGCCCGATCCCGACGCCTTGCGGCAGTCGACGCAGCAGCAGACGCCCATATAGTCCGGCGCGCGGTCGGCCTCCCAGCGCAAGGCGCCGCATAGGCATCCGCCTTTGAAGGTCTTGGTGATCATGAGTGGATTAGGGACCGCCGATAAGGGGCGGTCAATTCCTGGTGGCGGGGGGCGGGATCGAACCGCCGACCTGTGGGTTATGAATCCACCGCTCTAACCATCTGAGCTACCCAGCCAGACCAGGAGGCGCGGCTTATAGGCCAAGAGCCGGCGGTATTTCAAGCACGCGACGTCAGATATGGAAGATGAACGTCGCAGTGAAGGCGGAGAAACACAGGGCCGCGATCGCGGTGACGATGCGATGCCACTTGATCAGTTGTCGCAATGACGTCGGCAGTCCCTCAAGCGATCCCCACAGCAGGTCCAACCGAGCCCCGGGGCGCTGCTGGCTGAAGGTTTCTGCATCGAAGCGCATGTCGTCCGCATATTTTTGACGTCCCCGGAGGTTGCCAGCCTCGTTCAGGGCGGCCAGCCTTGTGGCGTATTGTACGACTGACGCCACAAGGAAGGCGCAGAAGGTCAGGGTTCCTGCTAGCGACACGATCAGCCTTCCGCCACGATCGCTGCCGTCACCGCGCCCAGGGCCTTCACCGCGTCGCCCGGCGCGAGCCGCACCTGCAGACCCCGCTGGCCGCCGTTGATGAACACGTAGGGCTCGGTCAGTGCGGCGGCTTCCAGCACCGTGGGCAGGCGTTTCTTTTGGCCGAAGGGGCTGACGCCGCCGACCTTGTAGCCGGTGATCCGCTCGGCGTCAGGGACAGGGGCCATGGCGGCGGACTTGCCCTTCAGGGCGGCGGCCAGCTTCTTCATGCTGACCTCCTGGTCCGAGGGCAGGATGGCGCAGGCGGGCTTGCCATCCAGTATCACGATCAGGGTCTTGAGCACCCGGCGGGGGTCTTCGCCCAGGGCCTCGGCGGCCTGGAGACCCACGCGCTCTGATCCAGGGTCGTAGTCATACGTATAGAGATCGAAAGCGACTCCGGCCTTGGTCAGGGCGATTGTGGCGGGGGTGCTTCTGGACATGGACCGCGTGATACCCAACTGGTGTGGGTGTTGGAATACGGATCGGCGATGACGGCTTTTGATCGACGTACTTTGCTGCAAGGCGCCCTGTCCTTGGGCGCGGCGGGATTGCTTCCGGGCTGGGCCATGGCCGCCGGTGCGCAGCGCTCGCCGCCCGCCTTGTCGGGCGAGGAGATCAAGCTGACGGTCGGCCACACGATGGCGAAGATCGACGGCAAGGCCGGCCATGCCGTGACCGTCAACGGCGCCATTCCGGGGCCGCTGATCCGGCTGAAGGAAGGCACGAGCGTCAAGCTGTCGGTGACCAACACCCTCGACGAGGACACCTCGATCCACTGGCATGGCCTGTTGGTGCCGTTCCAGATGGACGGCGTGCCGGGCGTCAGCTTCCCCGGCATCAAGCCGGGCGAGACGTTCACCTACGAATTCCCGATCCGCCAGTCGGGCACCTACTGGTGGCACAGCCATTCGGGGCTGCAGGAGCAGATGGGCCATTATGGGCCGATGATCATCGACCCGGCCGGCGAGGACCCGATCGCCTATGACCGCGAACACGTGGTTGTGCTGTCGGACTGGAGCTTCCTGCATCCGCACGAGCTGTTCCGGAAGCTGAAGGTCAGCCCCGGCCACTTCAACAGGCAAAAGCAGACCGTGGGCGGACTGCTCAAGGGCCAGGACCAGTCGCTGAAGGACCGGCTGGAGTGGGGCAAGATGCGGATGGACCCCACCGACGTCGCCGACGTGACGGGCTCGCTCTACACCTACCTGATGAACGGCCACGGGCCGGGCGACAACTGGACCGGACTGTTCGCGCCCGGCGATCGCGTGCGGCTACGGTTCATCAACGCCGGGGCCATGACCATCTTCAACGTCCGCATCCCGGGCCTGTCGCTGGAAGTGGTGGGAACCGACGGCCAGCTGGTCTCGCCGGTGACCGTCGACGAGTTCCAGATCGCCCCCGCCGAGACCTTCGACGTCATTGTCCGGCCCCGCGAAGACAAGGCCTTCACCCTGGTGGCCGAGGCCTCGGACCGTTCGGGCATGGCCCGCGGGACCCTGGCGCCGCGCCTGGGCATGACCGCCCCTGTTCCGCCGCTGCGCCGGCGTCCGTTGGCCAACATGAAGGACATGGGCATGGGCAACATGCACCATGGGATGGACATGCCGGGCATGGACATGTCGATGCGGGCCCAGTCCAACGCCCCGAACGTGCCGCTGACGCCGGGCGTGCAGACCATCTCGCCGATGCCGATGGACCGCATGGCCGAGCCGCCGCAGGGGCTGGAGGACGCGGGTCATCGCGTGCTGACCTATGCGGACCTGGCCAGCCTCTATCCGCCCAAGGATCCCAGAGCGCCGGGCCGGACGATCGAGATTCACCTGACCGGCAACATGGAACGCTTCATGTGGGCGTTCGACGGCGAGGCGTTCGGACCGATCAAGAAGCCGATCGCCTTCCAGCGCGACGAGCGCGCGCGCGTGGTGCTGATCAACGACACCATGATGGCGCACCCGATCCACCTGCACGGTCACTTCTTCGAGCTGGTCAACGGTCAGGAACGCCAGCCGCTGAAGCACACGGTCAATGTCGCGCCGGGCGGCAAGGTCGCCTTCGACCTGACGGCCGACGAGCCTGGCGACTGGGCGTTCCACTGCCACCTGCTGCTGCACATGCATGCGGGGATGTTCAACGTCGTCACCGTGCGGCCTCTGGATGGAGCCGCTGCGTGATCGTCGACCTGCAGCACGAGCATCATCACCCCGCCCCGGCCGCGCCCGTGACCGCGCACGCGCCTCAGGCGGCGGACCCGCACGCCCATCACAGGGCTACGGCCTCGGCGCCTCCACCGGCGCTCGCTCCGGCGGATCCGCATGCGGGTCACAAGATGGCTGGACCTGAAAAGGCCGCCCCGCAGGCCGATCCGCACACCGGCCATCACATGCATCACGCGATGCCGGCGACCCCCGCCGTAACGACTGCGCCGCCGCCCATTCCCACCGACCACGCCGCCGAGCGCTTCTACAGCCCGTCAGCGATGGCCGCCGCCCGCGCCCAGTTGATGAAGGAGCACGGCGGCGGGACCGCCTGGATCGTCCGCGCCGACGTGGCCGAGCAGCGCTTCCGTAACGGCGAGGACGCCCAGGCCTTCGAAGGCGAGGCTTGGTGGGGGAGCGACGCTGGCAAATGGGTGGTCAAGGCGCGGGGCGAGCGCGTCGACGGCCATGGCTGGGAGACGGCCGAGCTGGAGGGCCTGAAGGCCTGGCCGATTGGTCCCTACTTCGATCTGCAGGCCGGTCTCCGTTACGACCTCGCACCGAAGGGGCGCAGCTACGCCGCCGTCGGCTTCGAGGGTCTGGCGCCCTACTGGTTCGAGTTGCAGGGCGCGGCCTATGTCTCCGATCGCGGCGATGTCTCGGCCAGGGCTGAGGCGTCCTATGACCTGCGGCTGACTCAGAGGCTGATCCTGCAGCCCCGCCTGGAGGCCGATCTGGCCGAGGCGGGGGCGGGGCGGCTCGAGGGCGGCTTGCGCCTGCGCTACGAGATCAAGCGCGAATTCGCGCCCTATGTCGGCGTGGTGCGCGAGCGGGCGTTCGGCCCGGCCCGCGAGGCGGGCGAACGCGCGGGCGCCACGGCGGTGGTGATCGGCGTCAGCGCCTGGCGGTAGGCGGCCCCTCCCGCAACGGATAGCTTGCCGTCTGGGTAAACCTGTCCCAACATCTGTTTGACCGGACGCAGAGCCGGCGAACGAGGGAGACAGGCTGGATGTCCGACGCGATCGACTTCGACCGCATGAACACCCTGGGCGACGTACCGCGCTATCACGCCGAGGCGCGGCCCGAGGCGGTGGCCTTCAGCTTCGAGGGGCGCGAGACGACCTTCGCCCAGCTGGACCGCCACACCAACCAGGTGGCCAACGCCTTGATCGCGGCGGGCCTGTCGACCGGCGACCGCATCGCCTATGTCGGCAAGAACAGCGACCACTATTTCGAGCTCCTGCTCGGCGCCGCCAAGGCAGGCGTCGTCACCACGCCGATCGGCTGGCGTCTGGCCGCGCCGGAGATCGCCTATATCGTTGGTGACAGCGAGGCCAAGCTGGTCTTTGTCGGTCGCGAGCTAATCGGCCATGTCGACGCGGTCGCCGCCGAGCTGACCCATCGTCCGGCGGTCATCGCCATGGAGGCCGAGGACGCCGGCGACTATCAAACCTTCGAGGCCTGGCGCGACGCGGCCAGCGACGTTGATCCGCACAAGCCGATCCAGATCTCGGACATCGCCATCCAGCTCTATACCTCGGGCACCACGGGGCGGCCCAAGGGTGCGATGCTGACCCATCACAACCTCTTGGGCATGCGGCGTGAGGCGGCCAAGAACCCTCTGGAATGGAACCAGTGGGGCCCCAGCGACGTCAGCCTGGTGGCCATGCCGGTGGCCCATATCGGCGGCACTGGCTGGGGCCTGGTGGGCCTGATCAACGGCGCCAAGGGCGTGGTCGCCCGCGAGTTCGACCCGACCAAGGTTCTGGACTTCATCGAGAAGGACAGGATCTCGAAGATGTTCATGGTGCCGGCGGCGCTGCAGATCGTGGTGCGGCTGCCAAGGGCGCGCGGACGACCGGCACGGTGGTCTATCTGCCGCCGGAGGATCACGATCCGGCCGGCAACAAGCGCATGCGCGCTGCGGGCCTGCCGATGCCCGGCGTGGAGCTGAAGATCATCGACGAGGCCGGCAAGAGCCTGCCGCCCAACACGGTGGGCGAGGTCGCCGTACGCTCCAGCGCCAACATGGCGGGCTACTGGAAGCTGGACGAGGCCACGGCCAAGACCATGGACGCCGACGGCTGGCTGCGCACCGGCGATGCGGGCTATCTGGACGAGGACGGCTATCTCTTCATCCACGACCGGGTGAAGGACATGATCATCTCGGGCGGGGAGAATATCTATCCCGCCGAGGTCGAGAGCGCGGTCTATGGCCATCCGCATGTGGCCGAGGTGGCGGTGATCGGTGTGCCCGACGACAAGTGGGGCGAGGCGGTCAAGGCGGTGGTCGCGCCCAAGCCCGGCGTCACGCCCGACGCCGACGACATCATCGCCTTCGCCCGCACCCGCATCGCGCACTTCAAGGCGCCCAAGAGCGTGGACTTCATCCCGGCCCTGCCACGCAACGCGTCGGGCAAGATCCTGCGGCGGGAGCTGAGAGCGCCGTATTGGGAGGGGCGTGAGCGGCAGGTGAATTGAGCGGCTTGCTCAGCAAGGCCCCCACCTGACCTCGCTTCGCGAGGTCGTCCGCCCCCAGAGGGGGCAGAAGGATCTCAGCGCCTTCTTCCCCCTCTGGGGGAGGAGGGCTGAAGGCCCGGAGGGGGCAAGTCCTATTCTATAAACGCCTCAACGCGCTCCCGATCCCCGACCAGGAACGCATCCGCCACCAGCGATAGCGGCCGTACATCCACCTCCGAGCGCCCCTCGGCGATCAGGGTCGCAAAGCGGTCGTAGAGGCCCGGATACTCGCGGTTCTCGCCGATCTCGACGGACGCCCCGTCGATCATCAGCTCGGCCCCGCCCATCGACAGTTTCAGCACGCCGTCGTCGGTCCAGGCGGTGATGTCCCAGGTCTGCGGACCCGTCTGCAGGAAGTCGAGATCGGCGGTGATCGGCGCGCCGTCCAGGGTGGTCATGTCGACGTGGCCGGCGATCGGGGCCTGGACGTTTTCTGGGACCTGCAGCGTCGCGCCGGTGACGAACACCTCGGCGGGCATGATCTCGGTCAGGATCGACAGGGCGTTGATGGCCGGATCGAAGACGCCCATGCCGCCGGCCTGCCAGATCCAGGCCTGGCCCGGATGCCAGCGCCGGACGTCTTCGCGCCATTCGATGGCCAGCTTGCGCAGGCGCCGTTCCGCCAGCCAGGCCTTGGCTGCGGGCACGCCGGCCGCGAAGCGCGAGTGCCAGCTGGTGAACAGAACAACGCCCTGGTCGCGCGCCACGGCGGCCAGTTCCTGCACCTCGCCGACGGTGACGCCGGGCGGCTTTTCGAGGAACACGTGCTTGCCCGCCCGCAGCGCCGTCAGCGCCGTCTCGCGCCGGACCTGCGGCGGGGTGCACAGCGCCACGGCGTCAACCGCCGGGCCTTGGGCCAGAAGCTCATCGATATCGTGGAAGACCGGCAGATCGCCGTGGGTCGGGCGTCCATGGCTGGCGGCCGCGACCAGGGAGAAGCGCGGGTCCCCGGCGATCGCGGGAAGGTGCTGATCATGGGCGATCTTGCCCAGACCCACGAGGCCGATCCGGATCACGCTGCTTGTCTCCCCTTCGCCGCAACAGGGCGGCAGCCCTCATTATGCGATCAATGGCGCGAGGCAAACCGACGGACAAAAAAAGGGAGCGTCGCGGGGGGCGACGCTCCCGAAGAAGGGAAGAGACTGCAGGGAACGGCGGGAAGCAGACAGGCTGGCTCCCGCCAGCTCACTACTTCGCCGCCGGGGAAACCGGCAGGCTCCGAGCCGCCAGGGTGACCTGGGCGGTGGAGGAGATGGCCCGGGACGAAGCGCCCAGGGCGATGTCGTACTGGCCGGCCGCGATCGACCAGCCATGCGCCTTGCTGTCCCACACGGCCAGCAGGCGCGGATCGACCGTGACGGTCACGCGCTGGCTGGCGCCGGGGGCGAGGGAAACCTTCTGGAAGCCGGCCAGGCGCTTGGGCGCCTCCCAGCCACCGGCCTTGGGGCCGACATAGACCTGCGGTACGTCCTTGCCGGGACGCTGGCCGACGTTCTTGACGTCAAAGCTGACCGTGACCTTGTCGCCGGCGGCGCTGGCCGTGAGGTTCGAATAGGCGAACTTGGTGTAGGACAGGCCGTGGCCGAAGGCGAACAGCGGCTCGATCTTCTTCAGGTCGTACCACTTGTAGCCGACGGCGGCGCCTTCCAGCGTGTAGTCGACGTCGAACATCTCGCCGTCGGGCTTGCCCAGGCCGTCCAGCTTGGGACGCGGCAGTTCGGCGACGCTCTTGGGGAAGGTCACCGGCAGGCGGCCCGAGGCGTCGACCTCGCCGGTCAGGACGCGGGCGATCGCCTCGCCGCCGGCCGTGCCCGGGAACCAGGCCTCGACGACGGCGCCGACCTTGTCGAGCCAGGGCATGGCGACCGGACCGCCGGTCAGCAGCACCACGACCGTCTTCTTGTTGGCCGAGGCCACCGCGTCGATCGTAGCGTCCTGGTTCTTGGGCAGGCTCAGGGTCTCGACGTCGACCGACTCGGTGGTCCACTGGTCGGCGAAGACCAGGGCGAGATCACTGGACGCGGCCAGCTTGGCGGCGCGGGCCGGATCGGTCCCGTCGTCATAGACGACCTTGGCCCCGGGATAGCGGGCGGCGATCGCCTTCAGCGGCGACGAGGGGTAGTAGATCACCGGGCCCGGCCAGGTCTTGGGCTCCAGGCCCTGCACGGCGCGGCCGCCGACGGGATAGACCTGCGAGGAGCCGCCGCCCGACAGCACGCCCACATCGGCATAGGCGCCGATCACGGCGATGGTCTTGGCGGTCTTAGCCAAAGGCAGCAGGTCGCCGTCGTTCTTCAGGAGGACGATGCCTTCCTCGGCGTCGGCCTGGGTGATCTTGGCGTGGGCGGCCAGGGTCTCGGCCGGCAGGGCCATCGGCGCGCCCGTCAGCGGGTGGTCGACCACGCCGCTGGCGAACATCGCGCGCAGGACGCGGCGGGCCATGTCGTCGATGCGGGCCTGGCTGACAGCGCCCGAGGCGAGATCGGCCTTGAGCGGCGCGGCGAAGAAGGGCTGCTTGTCGAAGGCGTCGCCCGCCGACTCCTGGTCGAGGCCGGCGTTGGCGGCCTTGGCCGACGAGTGGGCCGCGCCCCAGTCGGACATGACATAGCCCTTATAGCCCCAGTCCTTCTTCAGGACCGTGTTGAGCAGCCAGTCGCTCTCGCAGGCGTAGACCGAATTGACGCGGTTATAGGCGCACATCACCGAGTGCGGATCGGACTGCTCGATCGCGAACTGGAACGCCAGCAGGTCGGACATCCGCGCCGCGGTGTCGTCGATGTTCGAGCTGACCACGAAGCGCCCGGTCTCCTGGGCGTTCAGCGCATAGTGCTTGATGGTCGAGATGATGTTGTTGGACTGGATGCCCCGGATCTGGGCCGCGACCATCACGCCGGCCAGCAGCGGGTCTTCGCCGCCATATTCGAAGTTGCGGCCGTTGCGCGGCTCGCGGACCAGGTTCACGCCGCCGGCCAGCTGGACGTTGAAGCCGGAGTCGCGGGCTTCCTTGCCGATCATCGCGCCGCCCTTGAAGGCCAGCTCCGGGTTCCAGGTCGCGGTGGTGGCCATGCCCGAGGGCAGGGCGGTGCGCTCGCGGAATTCCTTGGCGCTACCCTGGGTGGCCACGCCGACGCCCGCGTCGGTCTGGAACTGGGCCGGAATGCCCAGGCGCGGCACGCCCGCGACATAGCCGGCCGAACCCGGCAGGGAGTCGTTTGTCGGCGTCCAGGCTCTTGTCCATCCACGGATGCGCAGGCGCGGCGACTGGCTTGGCGGCGTCCGCCAGGGCCGGGGTGAGCGTCAGCGCCGAGGCCGAGGCGCCGATCAGCAGGGCGAGGGAGAGGCCCCGCAGGGTCGTCGAAGTCATGTTTCCTCCGTGGTGTTCTTCTTGGGCCCCGCGCGGTCTCGGACCTTGGCGGGGCGAATTCAGGTCTTGAGTCCGCCGGGCGCGTCGCCCCGCACGGGGCCGGTGGATTCGCGCACCACAAGGCTGTGCTGTGCGAGAAAGGGTGTGTTGGTCTTGCCCGCGCCCTCGTTGGCGTTCCACGCTGCGAAGGTCTGCAGGGCCCGCAAGGCCATCTGGTTGAACGGCTGACGAATGGTGGTCAGGGTCGGCCAGATGACTCCGGCGATCGGGGCGTCATCAAAGCCCACCACCGACAGGTCGTCCGGAATGCGAACCCCGCGACGCTGAGCTTCCATGCAGGTCGCCGCGGCCATGTCGTCATTGGCCGCGAAGATCGCCGTCGGCGGGTTGTCGATATCCAGCAGCGCCTTGGCCGCCTCCAGCCCCGTCTTGAAGGTGAACTCGCCCTGGACGATCAACTCGGGCGAAGGGCGGGGCAGTCCGCGCGCGGCGTAGGCTTCGAAGAAGCCGTTGCGACGATGGGTGCTGGCGGCGTGGTCCGGGTGGCCGGCGATGTGGCCGATCCGAGTGTGCCCCAGCGAGAACAGGTGCTCGACGACCTCGCGCGCGGCGGCGCGGTCGTCCATGCCGATGGCGGGGAACTGCGGGTCGGGCGTCGTCGGCGTGATCAGCACGCAGCGCACGTCCAGTTCGCGCATCAGCTCCTTCATCGGGCCAAAATCGCATTCCGGCGGCAGCAGGATCATTTCGCGGATGCCGCCATCGCGCACGAAGGCGCGGACGCGGTCCTGCCAGCCGGGGATCGGGCCTTCGGACAGGTCGACCGACAGGTGGCGGCCGGTTTCGACGCAGGCCAGCAGCAGAGCGTGATGAACGCGGGTGTGGTAGCCGCCCGACGGGTCGCCCATCAGCACGCCGACCGAGCCGGAGCCCTGCGATCGCAGGCTGCGCGCCACCGCGCTGGGCTGGTAGCCGAGGTCCTGCATGGCCGTGCGGACGCGATCGCGCGTCTTGGCGCTGACGCTCTCATGATCGTTGAGAACGCGGGAGACGGTCTTGGGCGAGACGCCCGCCCGCTCGGCCACGTCAGTGATCGTCGTCATTGTCCCCGTACCCGCTTAGCCGCCCGCTCAAGACGCTCACCCCACCAGCGAAAGGTGGCGTTCGCAAGACGGCGACGGCTTCAAGCCATAGGCCATGTTGTCCTGTCTGTCATCCCGACAGGACAAAAGCGGGTCAAAAATAGCGGCCAATAAGACAAATAGCGGGACATTTCATGGTGTCCCTGTTCCGCTTTGGACGGTGGTGGCGGCGCTGCTTCGACATCCGGACGGGGCGCCGATCGGCCGTGTTTCGCGGGGCTTTGGATGTACTAGCTGACGAAAAAAAGCATAATAAAAACAGATACTGATCTAGTTCCATCTCTATTAGTGATAGCGCTATCATCGCTTGTGGCCAAGGCCGCAGCGCTCATTTTGGTGTGCTACGGGCCTTGTCCAGCACGAATGACAACGTTGACATTCTTGTTGACTTGGTCGGGACATTTCCGGATTGTGACGCTGTTCGACGAAGGCGCGGGGCTGGAATCGGATAACCGGGCGCCGGGGCCGCCGAGGGATTTGGACAGTCGCAGGACACGCGGCTGATCAAGCCAGAAAAGCCTCGCCGGGTCTCGTCAGCCGCCAACAGAGCGGCGGCCCGAGGCGCGGTCGAGCGGCCAATAAGAACGACCTATTTTGGGGAGCGAGCAATTGTCACAGGAAGCAAGGAAATCCGTGCTCAAGCGCGGACTGACGCTGGCGCTGGTCGCCGGCGCGTCGCAACTGGCTCTGACCAGCGGGGCCTTCGCCCAGCAGGCGGCCGGCGACACGCAAGTCGAGGAGATCGTCGTCACCGGCGTCCGCGGCTCGCAACTGAAATCGGTTGATCTGAAGCGCAAGGAAGCCGCGATCGTCGACGCGATCTCGGCCGAAGACATCGGCAAGCTGCCGGACGTCACCATCGCCGACTCGCTGCAGCGCATCTCGGGCGTGCAGATCCAGCGCAACGCGGGCGAAGGCGCCACCGTCAACATTCGCGGTCTGGCCCAGGTCATCACCCTGCTGAACGGCGAACAGTACCTCAGCGCCGGCAACATGGGCTCGGCCCAGCCGAACCTGCTGGACGTGCCCTCGCAGCTGATGAACCAGGTGCTGGTCTACAAGTCGACCAACCCGCGTAACGCCCTGTCGGGCATCTCGGGCACCCTGGATCTGAAGACCCGCCGTCCGTTCGACTTCAAGAACGGCTTCACCCTGACGGGCGCGGCCGAAGCCCAGCGCGGCGAGCGCACCAAGGAAGACGATTACCTGGTGAACGGCGTCGTGAACTGGCGCAACGATCGCGTCGGCCTGATGCTGTCCGCCGCCGCTAGCAAGGCCAACCTCGGCAACAACTCGTCGGGCGTCGTCGGCCTGTCGGGCAACAATGATTGGGGCGGTTCGGCCGCGACCAACTTCGTCTCGCCGCACGGTTTCGAGAGCTTCAATCGCGTGGTCCAGCGCGACCGTCTGGGCGTCAACGCTTCGTTCCAGGCTGACCTGGGCGAAGGCTTCACCCTGATCGCCGAAGGCTTCTACGCCAAGCTCGACGAGTACAATCGCGGCGCCGGCATCAACATCTCCAACCGCTGGGACGGCGGCGCGTTCGGCGTGTGGACCAAGCCCACCGTCTCGCAGAACACGGGCGTCAACCACCCGGGCAACGGTCGTCCTTGGGCCGCCGTCGACGAGTACGACATCGACGCGTGGTGGGTGAACTCGTTCTCGGTCAACCGCACCACCAAGTCGGAATCGAAGAACTACAACCTCGAACTGAAGTACGACAACGGCGGTCCGTTCACCTCGGAAGTGCGCGCCATCCGCGCCAGCGGCGACCGTCTCAGCATGAACGGCCAGGCCCAGGGCGACCTGTCGAACTGGCAGTTTGGTCCGGGTCGCTTCAACCTGTTCCGTGACGCCAACGACCGCACGCGCGGTCCGTTCTATCCGAAGGCGATCTGCGACCAGTATCCGTCGGCCCAACGCAGCAACGCCGTCGTCGGCAGCGCTGGTGGTTGCTACCTGAACCCGAACCCGCAAGGTTACGGCCAAAACCCGCAGCTGCACTACAACATCAGCGGCGATCACCCGGTGTGGAGCGGCTTCGACCGACCGATCACCGGCGGTCTGGGCGCGGGCAAGTCGCTCAAGGACTACATGGCCAACAAGGACAGCTACGCGATCGGCGCGTTCTCGTCCGAAGGCAATAACGAAGTCAGCTCGGACATGAACGTGTTCCGCGCCGAGGGTCACTACCGCTTCGACGACAAGTTCCTGGGCTTCATCACCAAGATCGACGCCGGCGTTCGCCAGAGCGACCGTTCGGTCAGCGTCGAACAGTTCCACCTGTTCTCGGGCTTCTACGGCGGCGTCCCTGGCGCCGTGCAGGCCAACGGCACGGCCGTCCCGGCCGGCGGTTGCGAGGCCCAGTGGAAGGCCATCGACGTCGTCATGAGCCAGAACCAGTGCCAGGCCGGCGAGTTCGTGCCCGATCCGATCACCGGCCAGCCGGTGTTCCAAGGCTATACCGTCAACCGTCCGACCAAGCTGACCACCTACAACAACGTGCTGTGGGTTGACGATCTGGGCGGCGTGACCTCGGGCATCCCGGGCTTCTGGGCCATCGATCCGCGCGACTTCGACGACGCGGAAGCCTTCCACAAGAAGGTCTTCGGCGGCGCCATCCGCGTCACCGTCCCGGGCCAGACCTATGACGTGACGATGAAGGAGCAGAGCGCTTACGGCGCGGCCAACTTCGAGATCGGCAAGCTGCACGGCGACTTGGGCCTGCGGGTGATCCAGACCGAACTGAACGTGAAACAGAACCTGACGGGCGACACCCGCAACTACGGCGACACCAACGCCGACGCGGGCGACTCGGTCAGCAAGCGCAAGTACACTGACTGGCTGCCGTCGCTGAACGCGGTCTATGACTTCAACGACAACTGGAAGTTCCGCTTCGCCTACGCCAAGACCATGCAACCGCTGGATCTGGGCAACTACGGCGGCGGTCTGTCGATCTTCACGGCCGACTGCGGCGCGGCCCTGCCGAACGTCCGCTGCGTCACCGGCGCCAGCGCCTCGGGCAACCCGAACCTGGATCCGTGGCGGGCCTCGAACTTCGACGGCGCCATTGAGTACTACTTCGGTCGCGCCTCGATGCTGAACGTCTCGGCCTTCCAGCTGAAGATCGACAGCTTCGTGACCGGCGGCACCACCACGGGCCGCTTCCCCGACCAGGACGGCGTCATCCGCCGCGAGGTCAATGTCAGCCTGCCCGTCCAGGGCGACGGCGGCTCGGTGAAGGGTCTGGAAGTCGGCGCTAAGGTCGCCTTCAGCGACATCCTGCCCGACATGGGCGTGATCTCGAACTTCGGTGTGGACAGCAACTACACCTACTCGCCCAGCCACGAGAGCCGTCTGGACCTCGCCGGCGACGAGATCCCGTTCTTCGACAACTCCAAGCACCAGTTCAACCTGGTGGGTTGGTACCAGGACGACAAGCTGCAGGCCCGCGTGGCCTACAACTACCGGACCGACCGTCTGTCGGGCACCATGGGCGGCGGCGGCAACGCGGTCATCCCGGTCATGCAGAAGGCCACCGGCTATGTCGACGTGAACGTCAGCTACAACGTTCGCGACAACGTCACCGTCTACTTCAACGGGTCGAACGTCACCGGCGAGATCGAGGACTACTACCTCCGCTTCGCCAAGGGTCAGACCCAATACGCCAATCAGAACGAGTTCGAGCCCCGCTACACGCTGGGTATCCGCGCTCGCTGGTAGGCGAGAGCCTGTCCGCCTCTGATGGAAACATCAGAGGCGGATAAGCAGGCTCGATCTCGAGCTTTCTTGAGCGTGGGGGCCACGCTCAAGTCCCCCTCTCACCTCCTGCGGCCGCCGTGGTTCTCCACGGCGGCCAATTTTTTAGGGGGACGGGACCTGTCCGGTTCGGGCGGCAACCGTTAGCCTGAAGACAAGCCGGACACAGAGCCGGAACCGGGAGCGACCATGCAGGACCATCGTATCCGCAAGCTGGTGATCGTCGGCGGGGGCACCGCCGGCTGGATGGCGGCTGCGGCCCTACGGCGGCATTTCCACGGTGGTCCGCTGGAGATCACGCTGGTCGAGTCCGAGGCGATCGGTACGGTCGGCGTCGGCGAGGCGACCATCCCCACCATTCGCGGGTTCTACCAGCAGCTGGGTCTGTCCGACATCGAGGTGATGCGGGCGACGCAAGCGACCTGCAAGCTAGGCATCCGCTTCAACGGCTGGCTGCGCGAGGGCCAGTCGTTCATCCATCCCTTCGGCCACTTCGGCCAGGACCTGCGCGGCGTTCCGTTCCACCACTACTGGCGCAAGCTGGCGCAGGCGGGCGAGCCCACCGACATCGCTGACTATTCGCTGGGCGCGTCGCTCGCCGCCGCCGGCAAGTTCATGGCCCCGCCGCGCAACCCGACCTCGACCCTGTCGATCTTCGACTGGGCCCTGCACTTTGACGCTGGCCTCTTCGCCCAGCTGATGCGCCGGGTGGCCGAGGACAACGGCGTGCGCCGCATCGAAGGCAAGATCACCAAAGTCAAGCTGCGTCCCGAGGACGGCTTCGTCGCCGGGCTGGACCTGGAAAGCGGCGAGACGGTCGAGGGCGATCTCTTCATCGACTGCTCGGGCTTCCGGGGCCTGTTGATCGAGGAGGCCCTGCACACCGGCTACGAGTCCTGGAGCGACCTCTTGTTCTGCGACCGCGCCTGGGCGGTGCAGAGTGAGGGTCTCGACAACCCGCCGCCCTATACTGACGTCACCGCCCACAGCGCCGGCTGGCGCTGGCGCATCCCGCTGCAGCACCGCTACGGCAACGGCTATGTCTTCTCCTCGCGCCACATCCGCGACGAGGACGCCCTGGCCGAGCTGAAGGCCGCCGTGCCCGATCCGCTGCTGCACGAACCGCGTCTGATCCACTTCAATCCCGGCCGTCGCAAGCAGGTGTGGAACAAGAACGTCATTGCGCTGGGCCTGGCGTCCGGCTTCCTCGAGCCGCTGGAGAGCACCTCGATCGCCTTGATCGAGACGGGCATCGAGAAGATCAAGGCGCTGTTCCCCGACCGCGACTTCGCGCCCGAGCTGGCGGACGAGTTCAACGACTGGTCCCGCCGCGAGATGGAGCGCGTGCGCGACTTCATCATCCTGCACCACTTCGTGCGCTATCGCTGGGAGATGTTCGCCCCGCCCAGCTGGATGGCGATCTATGCGGGCTTTGAGATGTTGCCTGAGGCGGTCGATCCCAGCCTGGACGGCGTCGACCCCAAGGCGCTGAGCGCCCCGCTGGCCGAAATGCGCAAGGCCGTGCGCGAGGTCGTCGCCTCGGCCCCGCCGCATCAGGCGTTCCTGGATCAGTATTGTCGGCCCGCGGCGGCGGCTTCCAGCGCGGCGGAGTAGGATAAGACCATGACCACCACCCACCCCAACGCGCTTCGCAAGATCGTCATCGTCGGCGGCGGCTCGGCCGGCTGGATCTCGGCGGCGATGCTCAGCCACTACTTCCAGAACGGCGGCTGCGCGGTCGAGCTGATCGAGTCCGAGGAGATCGGCACTATCGGGGTCGGGGAGTCGACCATCCCGCCGTTCCTGCAGCTGCTGGCCAGCCTGGGCGTCGACGAGCGCGAGTTCATCCAGGCCACCCAGGCCAGCTTCAAGCTGGGCATCCGCTTCGAGGACTGGAAGCAGAAGGGCC
>NCDQ01000125.1 GCA_002280275.1 Caulobacter vibrioides
CCCTTCCTACCCTGACCCTCGCCTTGCCAGGCTATGTGCTGGCCGCCGAGATTGTCTCTGAGGCCGATGCTGTCGATCACGTGGTCGTCACGGCCGCACGCGCCACAGACAAGCTGTCCGAAACGCCGGTCAGCATGACCGTGATAACCGCCGAGACCTTGCGCCAGCGCCAGGCTGTGGTGGTCTCTGAGCTCCTGTCGCGTACGCCCGGTGTGACCGTTACGCGCAACGGCGGCGTGGGCGGCTCGACCCAGTTGCGCATCCGCGGCGCAGAGACCGACCAGACCGCCGTGTTGATCGACGGCGTCAAGCTCAACGACCCGTCATCGACGGGCGGCGGCTACAACTTCGCCAACCTTCTGGCCGGCGACGTCAGCCGCATCGAGGTGTTGCGCGGTCCGCAATCCACCCTGTGGGGCAGCCAGGCCATCGGCGGCGTGGTGAGCCTGATGACCAGGACGCCAGACGGCCCCTTGTCCGGTGACGCCACCCTGGAAGGCGGTTCCCGGGCCACGGCCTATGCCCGCTTCGGCGTCGGGGCCGGTGGGGCCTGGGGCGGCTGGCGACTGTCAGCCAACCAATACACCACGGCCGGGATCTCCAACTTCGCAGAGGCCCGGGGTGGCAAGGAGAAGGACGGCTACCACAACACCGCCGTCAGCGGCCGCCTGGACCTGAACGTCACCGAGGCGGTCGCTCTGGACGGGCGGGTTTCCTACACCTCCGGCCGTAATGAATTCGATGGCTTCCCTGCCCCGCTCTACGCCTTCGCGGACACGGCCGAGTATGGCAAGACCAGCGAACTGGTCAGCTACCTGGGCGGGCGCCTGTCCAGCTTCGATGGCGCCCTGGCGAGCCGCGTTGGCTATTCCTACACCCAGACGGACCGCGACAACTACGACCCAACCTTGAGCGCGCCCAAGACCTTCGACTCCCGGGGCACGGACACCGGCCTTGAGTATCAGGGCGCCTGGATCATCAATCCGGTCTGGCGGGCCGTGTTCGGCGCAGAGACCCGGCGCACATGGTTCCGCACAGCCTCGCCGTCGTTCAGCGCCCAGGTCGACCGCCACGCCACGGGCATGGACAGCGCCTATGGCCAAGTTCAGGCCAAGCCAGCCCCGGGCCTGACCCTGACCGGCGGCGTCCGCCGCGACGAGCACGACACCTTCGGCGGCGCCACCACCTATCAGGCCGGCGCGGTCTGGAGCCCGAACGTCGGGGCCACTGTTTTCCGCGCCAACTATGGCGAGGGCTTCAAGGCGCCGTCGCTGTATCAGCTGTACAGCGACTACGGGAACGCCACGCTGAAGCCGGAAGAGGCCAAGAGCTGGGACGTCAGCGTCGAGCACAGCCTCCTGGACGGCCGCCTGCAGGGCGCGATCACCTATTTCAGCCGCGACACCAAGAACCAGATCGACTTTCAGTCGAACAACAACCCGCCGAACTATGGCGGCTATGCCAACACGGCCAAGACAGAGGCCAGGGGCGTCGAGTTCGAGGCGTCCTACGCCATCAATTCGATCCTCACGGTCTCGGGCAACTACACCAACATGGACGCCACCAACCGCTCGGCCGGCGCCAATTTCGGCAAGGACCTGGCGCGTCGTGCAGGTGAAACCGCCAATGCGGATCTGGCCATCGATCTGCCCAGCGGCCTGAACGGTGGCGTATCGATGCAGTATGTCGGTCACAGCTTCGACAACGCCAGCAACACCCAGCGACTGAAAAGCTATGTGCTGACCGATGTGCGGATCGCCTACCCGATCAAGAGCGCCCTGGAAGTCTATGGCCGGATCGAGAACCTGTTCGATCAGCAGTACGAGACCCTCTATCGCTACGGGGCCGTGGGGCGCGGCGCCTTTGTCGGGGTGCGAGCCAGGTTCTAGCCATGGCGACGCCAGCGGCTCTGCGGGGCCACGGCGGTCGCCTCGGCGCGGCGCGGACGCTCTATCCAGACGCGCCCGCGCCCTGGCTTGACCTGTCGACCGGGGTCAATCCCTGGCCCTATCCGGTTCCCGCGCTAGCGCACGAAGCCTGGTCGCGCCTGCCCGACCCCGAGACCGTCAGAGCCCTGGAACGGGCGGCAGCGGCGGCGTTCGGCGTCGAGGATCCGGCTCGTGTGGCTGCGGCGCCTGGCAGTGAGGCCTTGATCCGCCGCCTGCCAAGCCTGCTGCCGGCCCGGCAGATCGGTGTGTCCGCCAGGACCTATGGCGGCCACGCCGAGGCCTGGCGCCTGGCGGGCGCGACCTGCCTGTCTGACGACGCGCGGGCCGTCGACCTGCGGGTGTTGGTCAATCCCAACAATCCCGATGGCCTGGCTTTGTCGCGCGATCAGATCCTGGGCCTGACGGACGGCCTGCTGATCGTCGACGAAGCTTTCGCCGATATCGACCCCGCACTGTCGGTCGCGCCACTGGCGGGCGCTCCGGGTCATGAGCGGCTGATCGTCCTGCGCTCGTTCGGCAAATTCTACGGCCTGGCCGGCGTGCGCCTGGGGTTCCTGGTGGGCGAGCCTGCTCTGGCCGCGCGGGTCCGGCAAACCCTGGGCGACTGGCCGGTCTCCGGACCGGCGATCACCGTGGGCCTCGCCGCCTATGCCGATACGAACTGGGCGGCCCTCACGCGCGGGCGGCTGATCCAGGACGCGGCTCGGCTAGACGCCCTGCTGCACGGCGCCGGGTTCCAAGTCGTCGGCGGAACCACGCTGTTTCGCCTGGCGCGCGCCGCCGACGCATCGCGCCGGTTCGACGTGCTGGCCCGCGCCGGCATCCTCACCCGCCCCTTTCCCTGGGACGAGGCGCTGATCCGCTTCGGCCTCCCCGGCCCCGAGCCCGATTGGCTCCGACTCGCCAACGCCCTGGAGACCCTATTATGACTGAAGACCTCAACACCCGACACGCCGAAGCGATGCGCGCCCTCAAGGCAGAGCGCGAGGCGATGATGCAGACCAAGACCCTCGAGAAGGGGTTGCTGCTGGTCCATACCGGCGACGGCAAGGGCAAGTCCTCGGCCGGCTTCGGCATGGTGGCGCGTCACCTCGGCTGGGGTCTGAAAGTCGGCGTCGTGCAATATATCAAGGGCAAGTGGAAAACCGGCGAGCGGCTGTTCTTCAAGAAGTTCCCCGACCAAGTCCGCTATGAGGTGATGGGCGAGGGCTTCACCTGGGACACCCAGGACCGCGAGCGCGACATCGCCGCGGCCCGCGCGGCCTGGCTGGTCTCGCAGGAGATGATCGCCGATCCCAAGCTGGACTTCGTGCTGCTGGACGAGATCAACATCGCCCTGCGCTACGATTATCTCGACATCGACGAGGTGGTCGAGGTTCTCAAGGCCCGGCCCAACGACAAGCATGTCTGCCTGACCGGCCGCAACGCCAAGCCGCAGATGCTGGAGATCGCCGACCTGGTCACCGAGATGACCCTGGTCAAACATCCTTTCGAACAGGGCTTCAAGGCGCAGCGCGGGGTCGAGTTTTGACCCTGCTGACCCGGCGGGCGACAATTGGAAGCGGTCTTGCGGTCGGCCTGGGCGGCAACGCGGCCGTGGCGCACACCCTGCCCCGCGTTGTGTCGCTCAATCCGTGTACTGACGCCGTCCTGGTCAACGTGGCCGACCGCCACCAGATCCTGGCGCTCAGCCACTACGCGCGCGACGCGCAGCAATCCACGATCGCCGACGTCGCCAGGACCTATCCGATGACCTACGAGAGCGCCGAGGAGGTGATCGCGCTTCGTCCCGACGTGGTGCTGACCGCCGCCCACTCGTCGCTGGCCACCCGGACGGCGCTGAAGCGGATGGAGATCCGTACCGAGCTCTTCAAGGTGCCCAACAGCTGGGTCGAGAACCAGGCGCAGATCCGGCGCATCGCGCAGGCCGTTGGCCACCCTGCGCGTGGCGAAGCGCTGGTCGCCCGCATCGAGGCGGCCATGGCCAAGGGCGCGCCGCGCCAGGGCGATCGGCCGGTCACGGCCCTGGTGTTTCAGCCCAACGGGTTCTGCGCCGGTCACGGCACCCTGGTCGACGAGATGATGCGCCTCGCGGGATTTGTGAACGTCGCTGAGCGCTATGGCCTCAAGAAGTGGGGCAATGTCTCGCTAGAGCGCCTGCTGGACGACCCACCCGAGGTGCTGCTGGCCGGCCAGGCCACGCCCAATGCTCCGACCTGGGCCGAGCGCATACTCAACCACCCCGCGCTGGCCAGCGTCGGCCCGCGCATGCAGCGGGCGGTGTTTCCTGAGCGGCTGCTCTATTGCGGCGGCCCTGTGCTGATCCAGACCGCGGCCGTCCTGGCCACCGCCCGGCTGCAAGTGCTCGGAGCGGCCGCATGACCGGCAAGCGGCTTGTTTTGATGACGGGCCTTTGCGCGCTCGTGCTTTTGCTCTGCGCCCTGTCCTTGATGGCCGGGCGGGTCTGGGTGCCGTGGAGCGCCTGGTCGCCCAGCGCGAACGATCCGCGGTGGGCGATCATCTTCGAACTCCGTATTCCCCGCACCATCCTGGCTGTCGCAGTCGGCGCGGCGCTGGGTCTCTCGGGCGCGGCGATGCAGGGCTATACGCGCAATCCGCTGGCCGACCCGGGCGTGCTGGGCGTTTCGTCGATGGCCGCCCTGGGCGCGGTGTCGACCATGTATTTTGCCATGGGGCTCAGCACACCCTGGATGCTGTTCGCGGCGGCTATGGTCGGCGCGGGGATCGGCGTGGCCGCCATGCTGGCCCTGGCCGGCGGGACCGGCGGAACGATCACCTTCATCCTGGCCGGGGTCATTCTCGACAGCGTGGCCACCGCCGGCGTCGCCCTGGCGCTAAGCCTGGCTCCCAGTCCCTGGGCGGCTCAGGAGATCATCAACTGGTTGCTCGGCTCCCTGGCCGACCGTAGCGCCGACGACGTGTGGATGGCCCTGCCGTTCATCGCGGTGGGCTGCGGGGTGCTGCTGACCCTGGGCCGGGCCCTGGACGCCCTGACACTGGGCGAAACCGGGGCGAGGGCCTTGGGGATCAACCTGCCCGTGACGCGGGTGCTGCTGGCGATCGGGGTCGGCATGGCCTCGGGCGCCAGCGTGGCGGTGACGGGGATGATTGGTTTCGTCGGCCTGATCGTGCCGCACATGATCCGCCCCCTGGTCGGCCACCGGCCCGGCGCGCTGCTGGCCCCCAGCGCCATCGCCGGCGCCGTGCTGGTGCTGGCGGCCGACATTGTCGTGCGGCTGACCCCATCGGCGGCAGAAGTTCGACTGGGCGTCGCCATGGCCTCGATCGGCGGGCCGTTCTTCCTGGCCCTACTGATCTCGATGCGCCGGAGGCTGGCATGAGCATGGGCGACACCGACGACCTGGTCGCCGACGACCTCGTCGTCGCGTTCGGCGAACGGGCCGTTCTGGATCGGATCAGCACACGGTTCCGCCCGGGCGAGGTCACGGCCATCGTTGGGCCCAACGGCGCCGGCAAGTCGACCCTGTTGGCCTGCCTGGCGGGACTGCGCCGTCCCGACGCCGGCCGCGCAGCGCTCGGCGGCACACCGATCCTGGCCCTGCCACACCGCGAACGCGCCCGGCGGGTGGGCTTTCTGCCCCAGACGCCGGAGGTGGCCTGGGCGGTGGATGTCGAGACCCTGGTGGGTCTGGGTCGCACGCCCCATAGCGGGGCGCGCGGCCTGAGCGAGGCCGACCAGGCGGCTGTGCGCTCGGCCCTGGATCAAACCCGGATGACCAGCCTGGCCCACCGCGACGTCACCACCCTGTCCGGCGGTGAACGGGCGCGCGCCCTGCTGGCTCGCGTTTTGGCAGGCGAGCCCTCCTGGCTTCTGGCCGATGAGCCGCTGGCGGGCCTGGATCCCGGCCACCAGTTGGACACCGTCGACCTGCTGCGCGCCTTCGCGGCCAAGCGCGGCCAGGGTGTCATCATGACCCTGCACGACCTCAGCGTGGCCCTGCGCCTGGCCGACCGGGTGGTGGTGCTGCAGGACGGCGCGCTGATCGCCGATGCGGCGCCGCTGGACGCTTTGACCCCCGATGTCCTGCGCCGGGCCTATGGCGTCGAGGCGGCGATCGTGCCGGGATCGGCGGGCCCGCTGATCGAATTGATCGGACTGGCCGGTGCCTGACGTCCCGCCCTGGCCCTGGATCGTGGCGGTGGCCCTCGGCATGGAGGCTGTGCTGGGCTACCCGGCCTGGCTGCACCGGCTCGCGCCGCATCCCGTGGCGTGGCCGGCGGCGCTGATCGACGACCTTGAAAGGCGCTGGAACAGGCCTGAGTTCAGCGACAACCGGCGGCGCCTGTCCGGCGTCGCCGTGGTCGCCATCTTGCTGGGGGCAGCCGCGTCGCTGGGCGCGATCCTGCACGCGATCCTGGGCGAAAGCCTTGTCAGCCTGGCGATCATCGCCCTGGTCGCAACTGTCGGTCTGGCCCAGCGCAGCCTGCACCAGCATGTCGCCGCCGTGGTGGTCCCACTGCGGACCGAC
>NCDQ01000126.1 GCA_002280275.1 Caulobacter vibrioides
GATCGGCGCTGGCCTGGGCCATGTGTTCGCCAGGGGCGGCCCCGTAACCGTGGAAAGCCTCTTGTCGCCGCGCATCTATCTGCCGATCATCGGCATGGGCGTGCTGGCGTTTCTGCCGCCGTTGTGGCGCCATTGGCGCAATGGGCGCGACGTCGCGTCGCTGGACGAGAAGTAACCGCCCCGGATGGTCCAACCCGGCTCGCCTTCGGAAGACAAAACCCCCAAGCCCCGGAAGCGCTTTCCGTGGCCCGGCGGTCTGTCGGCGCGCCTGCTGCTCTTCACCGCCGTGGTCGTCAACTTCGGCGGTTTGCTGATCCTGCCGCCCGCCCTGGCGGCCTATGAGGAGCAGTGGCTTCTGGACCGGGTCCGAGCCGGGGAACTGGCCTCGACCATCGCCGAGTCTGACCCCGAGCTGCGGGTCAGCGACGCGGTCGCCAACCAGATGTTCGACCAGGCCGGCGCGGTCACCGTCGCGGTGCAGGTCGACGGCGCCCGCCGTCTCGTCCTGCCGCCCAAGCAGCCGTTCGAGACGCCATATCTCGTCGACCTTCGCCGGCAGAACCCGGGCTCCTGGCTGGCCGCGCCGTTCTACACCCTGACCAGCCCCAAGGGCGCGATGGTCCGCGTGATGGCCGAGCCGCGCTTCCGCAAGGCCGAGTTCATCGAGGTGGTGCTGCCCGACGCGCCGCTGAAAGCCAGGCTGGTCGCCTACTTCTGGCAACTGGCCGGCGTGACGATCTTCGTGGCCACCCTGGCCGGCGTGCTGGTCTACGCCTTCCTGAACATCTTCCTGGTGCGGCCGATGCAGCGCATCACCCTGGCCATGGAGGCGTTCCGCAGCGATCCCGACGATCCGGCCGCCCGCATCGCCCTCTCCAATCGCCGCGACGAGATCGGTCGCGCCGAGCTCGAGCTGGACCGCATGCAGGCCGACCTGTTGGCGGCCCTGGCCTCGAAGGCGCGGCTGGCGGCGTTGGGCGAGGCGGTGGCCAAGATCAATCACGACCTGCGCAACATGCTGACCAGCGCCCAGATGGCTTCGGACCGTCTGGCGGCTCTGGGCGACCCCAAGGTGGCCCAGGCCCTGCCGCGCCTGGAACGCGCCCTCGACCGCGCCATCAACCTGGCCTCCGACGTCATGGCCTATGGCAAGTCGAAGGAGCCGGAGCCCGTCACTCGGGTCATCTCGTTGCGGCCCGCGCTCGACATGGCCGCCGAGGACGCCGGCCTGTCGACCCAGGGCGTCAGCCTGGAGACCGTCATCGGCCCCCGCGAGCAGGTCCTGGCCGACCCCGACCAGTTGCACCGCATCCTGACCAACCTGCTGCGCAACGCCCGCGAGGCCATCGAGGGCGCGCCCGACCGGGGCGGCAAGGGCAAGGTGTTTGTCGAGCTTCGCCGGACGGAGGGCTCCAGCATCCTGCGCCTGTCCGACGACGGACCCGGTGTGCCCGAGCGCGCCCGCACCAATCTGTTCCAGCCGTTCGTGGGGTCGGTGCGTCGGGGCGGTACGGGTCTTGGTCTGGCCATCGCCCGCGAGCTGGCCCAGGGCCATGGCGGCGATCTGGCGCTGGTGGAAACCGGACCCGGCGGTTCGGTGTTTGATCTGACACTGGCCGGGGCGCCCGAGCCTCTGCCCGAACCTGACGACAAGGCCGCCGACGCCTCAGCAGGCTAGAGGAGCTGACCATGGCCACCACCTGGACCATCGCGGTGAAGTTGGGGGCCTCCCCGGAAGCCGCGCCGATCCACCAGATCACGGTCGAGGCCGCGGACGCGGCGTCGGCTCTGCGTCGGGTGGCGGCGATGGTCGCCGTCCAGAGCGCCGCCGATGCGGACCTGCTGATCGACGGTCAGGAAGAGGTCTTCTCCCGCGCCGAGGTCGAGGCGGGCCTGGAGGAGCACCAGGCCCAGACCTGAGCGGCGCTTAAAGCCCCTTGGCCACGCCCTCGCGCCGCGGGTCGGCGCCGCCCTCCAGAACCCCGCCCGGACGCACGATGACGCCCTGCAGGCCCGAGGTCTCCAGCTGGCCGACCTTGACGGCCACGCCGCGCGCGTTCAGCGCCGCCAGCATCTCAGGACCAAACAGCTCGGCGTCGCCCGAGAAGTTCTCGCCGCGCGCCACCAGATTCGGCAGCGAGACGGCCTGCTGCATGTTCAGGTTCCAGTAGAACAGTCCGACCATGGCCTTCAGATTGTAGGACAAGATCGCGTTGCCGCCCGGCGAGCCGACGGCGGCCAGGAACTTGCCCTTCTTGTCCAGCACGATCAGCGGCGACATCGACGAGCGAGGACGCTTGCCCGCCGCGATGGCGTTGGCGGCCGGCGCGCCGTCCTTCTCGACTGGCGAGAACGAGAAGTCGGTCAGCTGGTTGTTCAGAAAGAAGCCGCCCACCATCCGGCCGTTGCCGAAGATGCTCTCCACCGTGGTGGTCATCGAGACGACATTGCCCTGCGTGTCCGCCACCACGAAGTGGGTGGTGCCGCCCGGTTCTTGGGTCATGTCCACGCCAACCTTGGGCGCGCCCTTGGGCTTGCCGAACGGCGGCGCGGCGCCGGCCTTGTCGGTGATCAGCTTGGCGCGCTCAGCGACATATTTCGGGTCCAGCAGGCCCTCGACCGGCACGGTCACGAAGTCGGGGTCGCCGACATAGCGGTCGCGGTCGGCGTACATGACCCGTTCGGCCTGGGCCAGCAGGGTCCAGGCGACGGGATCGGTGGGGCCGCGCTTGCCGATGTCGGTGTGCTCCAGCATCTGCAGCGCCTGGATGATCGCCAGGCCGCTGGACTGCGGGTTGGGCACGCAGACGGTGTAGACCTTCCAAGGGCGGCAGAGCGGGGCCCCTGAGCGCGGCTTGTAGGCCTTGAGATCCTGCAGCGAGATGCTGCCAGGCAGTTCGCCCTCGCGAACCCGATCGACGATCGCCTGGGCGATCGGACCCTCGTACATCGCTGAGGGGCCCTCGGCGGCGATGCGGCGCACGGTCTCGGCGTAGGCCGGGTTCTTCAGCACGTCGCCGGCCTTGTAGCGGGTTCCGTCCGGCTTGGTGAAATACTTCACCGCGTCGGGTTGCGAGGCCTGCGGCGCGCGGCCGGCGATCATGCCCGCCAGGCGCGGGCTGACCACGAAGCCGTCGGCGGCCAGCGTCTCGGCGTCCTTGAACAGCGTGTTCCAGGCGACCTTGCCGTGATCCTTCTGCGCCTGGGCCAGCATGGCCACCGCGCCGGGCACGCCCGACGAGCGGCCCGACAGCAGCACTTTCACGAAGGGCAGGGGCTTGCCGTCCGGCCCCATGAACATGTCGGGCGTGGCGCCGCTGGGCGCGGTCTCGCGGCCGTCATAGGCGGTCACCTTGCCGGTCTTGGCGTCGTACAGCATCAGGAAAGCGCCGCCGCCCAGGCCAGAGCTCTGCGGCTCGACCAGGCTCAGCACCGCCTGGATCGCCACCGCGGCGTCGACCGCCGACCCACCGTCCCGCAGCACGCGCAGGCCCGCCTCGACGGCCAGCGGGTTGGCGGCGGCCACCATGCCCTTGGCCGGCGTCGAGGTCGCGGCTGGGCGCGGCGTCGGCATCGCCAGCGGGATCGACTCGGCGCGCGCCACGACCGGGGCCAGGTAAAGCTGCAACGCGGCGGACAGGGCGAGCAGGGAAGCCAAACGACGCATACGGATCCTCATGACGGACGCTATGGACGACCTGCCCGCCGCCCCGGATGTCTCCATGGACACCAATCGCGCGATGCTGTCACGTCCCGACGGGCCCCCAATCTCGCAAAGGTGGCCGCTGACGCCAGGCCGGGCAAGGTTCGAGGCTTGAGTGAACGCCGGTGCGCGAAACTTTTCGAGAATATCCTTCAAACCGGGCTTGCGTCCCCGGAATGGCTGGGCTATCTCCCCCGCCTCGCCGCAAGGCAGTGCGCGCCCGTAGCTCAGCTGGATAGAGCATCAGACTACGAATCTGAGGGTCGGACGTTCGAATCGTTCCGGGCGCGCCATTTTCTCCAATAAAATCAACATGTTGAAAATTGACCGCGCAGGCGGCCCGTTACAAATCCTCGTTTGTAATGGGGTTTGTAATGGGGTGGCCGCGTTCTCGGCGCGAAGCGTGGCCAACGGTTCGCCAGCCTTCGCGATTTTTCGCTGACCTACGCCCCGACGCCGACACCGACGAATCGCCAATCCGGGATCCCCTGAGCTACATCTCAGGAAGGGGAGGCTGGTCATGGGCTCGAACGACGACGAAGACGCGTCAACACCGCGTCGCTGGGGCGAGCCGATCGGCTGGGTTGGCTGCCTTTTGGCGGCGGTGATGCCCACAGCCGTGCTGAGCACGGTCGTTCAAGCCCTCGAGCGCTCGGTTTTTCCGGCTTTCACGCCTTTGCTCTTCATTGGCCTCTTTACGATGCTGGTCCTGATCGTCCGGCCGTGGACGATGCGCTAGCGCCAATCGAGATGTGGATGGTCGGCAATGGGTGAGGCTCTGGTTGAAGCACTCGGTCGGGTGTGGGCCTGGCGACGTCGTCCAGACGATCTCTATAAGCAGCCGGCGTTCCGGGAATTGGTCTCGGTCAGCGAGGCGCTTTTCCCGCACTCCAAGGGCTCGTTCACGCTTCCCTCAGCGCTGAGCAACGCGCTTGATCGCCTCGGCGCGCCCTACACGCTCCCGTCCACGACATCGCCGCCACTCTCGGTGGCCCAGGCTGCAGATCGGCTAGAGCGGGGGTTTCTAATGAGGGAGGCTCAGCAGATTCACCTCTGCCCTCTCGACCTCGCCGATGACCTGCCGGCCTGGTCATTTGGCGGAGCGGAAGTTCGCGTTTTCACGGCCGACGAGCTGTTGGCGCTGATCGATCCGCTCGCGGTGGACCGCCTTCGACCGTCCTGGTCGTTCAATGCCGATCGGTTCTCCCAAATCAATTGGCTCGTGGTTCGCGAGACCGTCGCGCTGGAAGCCAACGTCGGCAAGCGGGCGTTGCCATGGCTGTTCGAGACGCTCAATCGAGATTTCTTCAAGATCGAGCCGCACAAAGAACGCTATCCCGCCCCGGTGGAGCGGGCTCTCTTCGCGCTTCTGCTCGCGCCATGGGAAGACTGGACAGAACACCGTGAACTGAACTGGCGCGCCTTCACCGCGCCATGGGTTCACACCGTGAGTGAAGACCTTTTCGTCAGCCGACACAGGCTGCCCTCCGCCGAGACCCTCAACTTCGAGCTGGACGTCTTCGAGGTCGATGGCGAAACAATCGAATTGGAAAGGCGCGTTCGCTATCAGCTTGGCGCCGACGCCTCGAGCGTGAGCGCTCTAGTTGGCGACGACCTGGTCCGCCGAATCGAAAAAGCCGCTGCGTCAGCGCTGTTCGAGACGCCCGTCGCCCACTTTCTGGTCCGGGCCTTCGCCGCCGACGGCATCGACGAGTTCATGGGGCACCTAACCATGATCGAAGCCGCGTTAGGTCAGCATGAAAGCAGCGCGACAGAATGCGTGAGGCGCAGGCTAGCCGGCCTACTCGGCGATGCGGCGGTCGCGGCAGACTACGGCGAGCTCTTCGAGCTTCGGAGCCAGTTCGTGCACGGGCGGAGCATGACCACAATCAGCGGCGAACACCGATGTCGGGCGCGCAGCCTCGCACGCCGGACGGCCGCGGCTTTGGTCGAACGCGCCTGCGACGCCATGCCATCGGAACGCGCGGCGGATCTCGCGACGCTGCGGACCGTCGGCAGCGCCGTGCTGACGCCCGCGAAGAGGAAGGCGAACGCCAAGACATCTTCCGATGGCCACGAAGCGCTCGACCCGGCGTTGTTGCGCATCGTCGAGGCGCTGGCGCAAAGCGACGCGCGGCGTGATTTTCAAGAGAACGAGGAGGCCGCCGAGGAAAGCGCCGCCCTTCGTTCAGCGCTCAATCTCGAAGAGGACTACCCTGCCTGGAAGGCCAGGGCCGAAGCCCTGATGCAGGCCTTCTATGAGCGAGTCGACTTCTGGAATGAGTTTCCGCTGAAGGCGCGCGTCCGCTTTGTCCGGCGCGCCGTCGAGGAAAACGGTCCCGCCGCCTCCAATGACGCGATCATCGATCATGCGGCCGAACTGGCGTCGCGTGAACACGCGGCGCGAACGGCGCCCAAACCGCGACACGGGCGCCGCCCTAAAAGGTGAGCCGCCGTCGGGCGCGCTCTGTCCCACCCCGCGCCTCTGAAGGCGCCGCTATCGCTCGGGGCTCCTGAGGGCGCGCCCCTTGCGGGCCGGCTTGGCCGACCGCCGGCGGCTCAACCCCGCTTCCCGAGCGCGCGTCGCGCGCTCTCCTGTACAGGCTTCATCATCATGAGCGCCCGACATGCGGGCGCGCGGGCTTGGGGCTCCGCCCCCAGCGCGCTCCGGACCAGCTTCCGCCCAGCTTCGAGCGCTTCGCGCCCTGCAGCCGGGTCCCCGCGAAGCCGGCCGCTCCGCTTGCACC
>NCDQ01000127.1 GCA_002280275.1 Caulobacter vibrioides
GGGAGTCCGCCAGCATCCGCCCGCCTTCGCCGCCGCTGCCGTGCAGCAGGATCAGCAAGGGCGCCGCCTGGCCCGCCGCGATGCCGGCGGGACGCCGCAGCAGGAACGGCCGCCCGGTCGCGCCGGCGTCCACGCTGACGGTGGCGCCGGGCGAACCGACGGCGCAGGCTGCGTGCGCGCTCGCGGCGGTCGCCAGAAACGCCAACAACGCCATCAGCGCCGCGACTCTGCGCGTCAGCGCTCCAACCGTCATTGAATGTCTCCTGCCCCCGTCGTGTCGCTGGAAGCTTAGCGATCGGTCGCACGGTCTGAAACCCGATTGTGCGGCGCTGTCGGCTCAAGCCAAGCCGGCGGCGGGCTGCTATGCGGCGATCATGACCACGTCCCGCAACCTTCTGCTTGGCCTCCTGTGCGGCGTCATCGCCGGGGCGTTCTGGGGCGGGGTGTTCCTGGCGCCCAAGCTGCTAGCGGACTTCACGCCGCTGCAGGCGACGGCGGGGCGGTATCTGGCCTATGGCCTGGCGGCGGCCGTGCTGCTGGCGCCCAGCTGGAAGGCGGTCATGGCGAGGATGGACGGACGCGACTGGCGCGACCTGTTGCTGCTGAGCCTGCTGGGCAACCTGATCTACTATGTGGGCCTGGCGCTCGCCGTGCAGAGCGCCGGCGTGGCCCTGGCCTCGCTGGTCATCGGCCTCTTGCCCGTGACCATCACGCTGGTTGGGTCAAGGCCGGGGGAGGGTACGCCCTTGCGGCGGCTGATCTGGCCGCTGGCCCTGATCGTCGCCGGCGGGGTGTGCATCAATCTGGACGCCTTCGCCGCCGCCGGACGGGCGGGGATGTCCAGGACGTTGGTCGGCCTTCTGGGCGCGCTGCTGGCCCTGACGGTCTGGACCGCCTACGCCGTCTGGAACGCCCGGCGCCTGGCCGCCACGCCCAAGTTCAACAGCCATGAGTGGTCGCTGCTGACCGGCGTCGCCACGGGCCTGCTGTCGCTGGTCATCGTGGTCCCGGCCTTCGCGTTCGACGGCAAGGCGCATGCGGCCAGCGCCTGGGGCCTGTTCTGGGGCGTCAGCTTCGCCGTGGCCATCGGCGCGTCGGTGATCGGCAACGGTCTGTGGAACGCCGCCAGCCGCCTGTTGCCGCTGTCGCTGTCGGGCCAACTGATCGTGTTCGAGACCGTGTTCGCCCTGCTTTACGGCTTCCTCCACGAGGGCCGCTGGCCGCGCAGCCTGGAAAGCGTGGCCATGGCGCTGATGCTGGCCGGGGTGCTGTGGTCGGCGCGGTTGCATGCTCCCGGCCGACAAGCATTGCACCAAGCCTAAAGTCTCGTGTCATCCCGGAAGCCTCGCAGAGGCTATCCGGGACCCAGGGGGCGCGTAAGCGCCGTGCCAGCCGCCCCTGGGTCCCGGCTCTTCGCTACGCTTCGGCCGGGATGACACGGTTTTTGACGATCCCTCCGAACCTAAACCTCACCTGAACGACCGGTCCCGACCCCGTTCAGGGGCGGGAGCCTACAACGCCTATCAACAGAGATAGGAGCCCCCCATGAAGACCCTCGGCACGTTCAGCAAGACCGCCATCGCCGTCGCCGTCGTCGGCGCGCTGGTCGCCCCGGCCTCCGCCGCCATCGCCGGCGAGAAGACCGAGCGCGCGATCATCGGCGCGGTGATCGGCGGCATCGCAGCCGCGGCCATCGGCGACGGCAAGACCGACGCGGTCGCCATCGGCGCGGTCGCAGGCGCGGCCTTGGGCGCCTCCACGGCCAAGAACAAGTCCGACCATCGTTACAGCCAGTCGTACCGGACCGCGCCGCGCTACGCTTCCGACAACCGCTACGCTTCCGACAACCGCTACGCGCGAGACAGCCGCTATGCCTACGACAGCCGCGCCTACGACAGCCGGGCCCATGGCCGCTACGCCGACGAGCGCTACGGCCACCGCTATGACCGCCGTGATCGCTACGACGACCGCTACGCCTACGGCTATCGCCGCTAACCCATCGCCGCTGGTGTCTTGATCCCTCCGCCAGCGCGCCAGACTGCGCCGCCCGGCTCCCCTCCGGGCGGCGCTTTTTCGTGAGCGCGCACCTAATCACCGTTCGGTTGACGACCGCGACTGGTCCCCGGGCGAAATCTGCTGTAGCCCCCATCTAGGCGGTAAGAGCCGTCTTAACCCTTGGCGTTCGACGCTGGGCTAGGAAGGCTCTAAGGGACAGGGAGCGCGTACAGGCGTCATGGCGGCATCCGGCATCGCCGTTCGAGGACCACGCAGTCTGCTGCGGCAGATCCGCGAGGCCATGGCCGGCGCGGGGCCCGCCCAGGGCAAGCTGGACGTGGTGGTGCGCACCATCGCCATCTCGATGGTGGCGGAAGTCTGCTCGATCTATCTGCGCCGCGCCTCGGGCGATCTGGAGCTGTTCGCCACCGAGGGTCTGGCCCGTGAAGCCGTTCACGTCACCCGCCTGAAGCCGGGCGAGGGCCTGGTCGGCGAGACCATGCGCCTGGGCCGGCCGCTGAACCTGTCGGACGCCGCCAGCCACCCGTCGTTCTCATACCGTCCGGAAACTGGCGAAGACCCCTATCACGCGCTCCTGGCCGTGCCTTTGCTGCGCGGCGGCCGCGCGATCGGCGTGCTGGTCGTTCAGAACCGCACCGAACGCAACTACGACGAAGAGGAGGTCGAGGACCTCCAGATCATCGCCATGGTGCTGGCCGAAATGGTCAGCTCCAGCGAGCTGCTGGGCGCCGACGAACTCAAGGACGTCGAGCTGGCGCCGCACAAGCCCGAGCGCCTGAAGGGCTCGCGCTTCGCCGAGGGGCTGGCCTATGGCGTGGCGGTGCTGCACGAGCAGCCGGTCGTGCCTGAGACCCTGCTGTCCGACGACGCCCTGGCTGAGGAAGCTAGGCTGTCTTACGCCATCGAGGCGCTGCAGACCCAAATCGACCAGATGCTGGAAGGCCAGCACGGCCTGGTCGGCGCCTCGTATGAGGTGCTGGAGACCTATCGCCTGTTCGCCCACGACCGGGGTTGGAACCGCTCGCTGCAGGAGGCCGTGCGCTCGGGCCTGACCGCCGAGGCGGCCGTCGAGCGCGTCCGCTCTGAGCACCGCGCGCGCCTGGGCCAGGCCCGCGATCCCTATCTGCGCGAGCGCCTGCACGACCTGGAAGATCTGAACGACCGGCTGCTGCGGCACCTGTCGGGCGACGTGCACCATGTGCGGCAGCTGCCCGAGGACGCGATCCTGATCGCCCGGAACCTCGGGCCCGCCGATCTCCTGGAATACGACCGCACCAAGCTGAAGGGCATCCTGCTCGAGGAGGGCAGCGCCGCCAGCCACGCCGGCATCGTCGCCCGCGCGCTGGATATCCCGTGCGTGGGCCGCCTGGCGGGCCTGCGCGACCGCGTCAACGAGGGCGACCCCGTGGTCGTCGACGCCGAGACGCAGGAAGCCTGGCTGCGCCCGCGTCCGGACGTGGTCAAGGCGCTGAAGGCCCGGATGGAGGTCCGCGCCCAGCGCAAGGCCGAGTTCGCCCGTCTGCGCGACACCCCGCCGATCACTAAGGACGGCGCCAAGATCACCCTGTTGATGAACGCCGGGCTGGCCGTCGATCTCGACATTCTGGCCGAAACCGGCGCGGAGGGCATCGGCCTGTTCCGCACCGAGTTCCAGTTCATGGTCGCCGAGGAGTTGCCGCGCCTGGAGGCCCAGACGGCCCTCTACGAAAAGGTGCTGGAGGCCGCTGACGGCATGCCGGTGACCTTCCGCACGCTCGATCTGGGCGGCGACAAGCTGTTGCCGTACATGGAGCTGGAGCGCGAGGACAACCCGGCGCTGGGCTGGCGCGCGGTGCGCATGGGCCTGGATCGGCCGGCCCTGCTGCGCATGCAGATCCGCGCCCTGATCAAGGCCGCCAACGGCCTGCCGCTGCGGATCATGTTCCCGCTGGTGGCCAATGTGGACGAGTTCCGCGCCGCCCGCTCGTTCGTCGATCAGGAAGTGGCCTGGGCCCTGAAGCGGGGGCGCCCCGCGCCCGCGCGCCTGGACGTCGGGGCCATGATCGAGGCGCCGTCGCTGCTGTGGCATCTGGACGCGCTGTTGCCGATGACCGACTTCGTCTCGGTCGGCACCAATGACCTGATGCAATACCTGTTCGCGGCCGACCGGGGCAATCCGCGCGTCTCCGACCGCTACGACCCGCTGTCGCCGGCCGCGCTTCGGGCGCTGAAGACGATCCAGCAGGCCTGCGCCGACACCGGCACCCAGGTCTCGGTCTGCGGCGAGATGGCCGGCCGGCCGCTGGAGGCCTTCGCCCTGGTGGCCCTGGGCTTTGATCGATTGTCGATGCCGCCAGCGGGCATCGGGCCGGTCAAGCAGATGGTTTTGTCGCTGGATCGCGAGGCCGCGCGCCGCAATGTCGAGGCCCTGCTGAAGGGCTCTGGCGGATCCTTGCGCGGCGAGATCGAAACCTTGGCGCGCAAGCTCTACGTCGCCGTGTGACAAAAGCTTGGCTGTTAACCAAGCGTCACTGTTTAGTACATTGAATCCCGCTACTTAGTTTGATATTCACAAACACATATTAAGAACTCCGTATAACCGGGGTGGGGGAGTGCGGCGCGCTTCGCGCGCGGCGCGATTTTCGGGGGCGTTTAGCCAATTATGCCGCTGGATACGGGGAACGTGAGGCGTTTGCACCTCGTCGCCGACGTCGATACGGACGAGACTCCGGTCGCCGTGGGGCAACCATCGCTGGAAGAGGGCGCGGACATTGGTCTGGCGCTGAAGGCCGCGCGCGAGTTTCGCGGCCTGACCACCCAGGACGTCGCCGACGCCACCCGCATCCGCCAGAGCTATATCGAGGCGCTGGAGGACATGCGCCTCGATGATTTGCCCTCGCGGCCCTTCACCATCGGTTATGTCCGCGCCTATGCCGGGCTGCTGGGCCTGGACGCCGAGGCGGCCGTGGCCCGCTTCAAGAACGATGCGCCCGACGAGGGCGCCGAGCTGCGCGCCCCGGTCGGCGTGCGTCGCGAGCGTGATCCGCGCCTGGCGCTGATCTTCGCCGGCGGTCTCCTCGTGGTCGGCGCCATCTTGCTGTGGAATGTCGCCCAGCGCGCCATCTCGCCGGACGAGCCGCCACCTCAGGTCGCGCCGGAATCGGCTCAGGTCCGGGTCGCTCATAGCGGGACTGTCGGTTCTGGCGGCTCGGTGTCGCTGGGCGCGCCGCTGCCCGCGCCGGTCGAGTCGACGACGCCCGAGCCCTACAAGACGCCTGGCCTCGACGACGCCGCCGCCAATGGCGGTTCGGTCGACGCCGCCAAGATCGCCGCCAAGGCTCGCGCCGAGGCCGAAGCCGCCGCCGGGATCACCGACACCACCAACGCGGTGGTGATCGGCGCGCCCTTTAAGCCCAAGGGCCAGGTGCTGGGCGCGGGCGCGGCCGACGCCTCGGGCGTGCTGATCCAAGCCCGCAAGTCCAGCGCCCTGACGGTCCGTCGCGCCGACGGCGGCATCCATATGACCCGCTGGCTCTCGGCCGGCGACGCCTACAGCGCCCCGCGCACGCCGGGCCTGATCCTCGACGTGGTCGAGCCCGCCTTGTTCGAGGTCTATTACAACGGCCGGCTGACCGGTCGCCTGACCTCCAACCAGACGGCGGTGGCCAGGCTGATCCCGGCGGCGCCGGTGGTGGCGGCGGCGCAGTAGGCCGCCCAAACCCCAACAGCCCCCGATTTCCCCGGCGAACGCCGGGGTCCAGATTCATCCGGAACGTCTTGGGTGCTCGCGCCCTTGCGCCTCAGCCAACCCGGCGAGCCGAACCCCAACACCCTCTAAATTAGCGCCATGGCCGCAGACCACACGCACGTCCGTCCCTGGCGCATGATCACGCGTCGGCAATCGCGCAAGATCCGCGTCGGCTCCGTCGAGGTGGGGGGCGACGCGCCGATCTCGGTGCAGTCGATGACCAACACCCTGACCAGCGACGCCGCCGCGACGCTGGAGCAGATCCGTCAGCTGGAGGAGGCCGGCGCCGACATCGTCCGTGTCAGCTGCCCGGACGTCGAGAGCACGGCCGCGTTCAAGACCATCGTCCGCGAAGCCAAGGTCCCGCTCGTGGCCGACATCCACTTTCACTACAAGCGCGGCATCGAGGCGGCCCAGGCTGGCGCGGCTTGCCTGCGGATCAATCCGGGTAATATCGGCAGCCCAGACCGCGTGCGCGACGTGATCCAGGCGGCCCGCGACCACGGCTGCTCGATGCGCATCGGCGTCAACGCCGGCTCGCTCGAACGAGAGCTCCTGGAAAAGTACGGCGAGCCGTGCCCCGACGCGATGGTCGAGAGCGCGCTCAACCACGCCCGCATCCTGCAGGACCACGATTTTCACGAGTTCAAGATCTCGGTGAAGGCGTCCGACCCGTTCATGACTGTGGCCGCCTACTACCAGTTGGCCGAGGCCATCGACTGTCCGCTGCACCTGGGCGTCACCGAGGCCGGGGCGACGCGCACCGGCACGGTGAAGAGCGCGATCGGCATCGGCTCGATGCTGTGGGCCGGCATCGGCGACACCATCCGCGTGAGCCTCGCCGCCGATCCGGTGGAAGAGATAAAGGTCGGCTTCGACATCCTGAAGTCGCTGGGCCTGCGCCACCGGGGCGTCAACATCATCGCCTGCCCGTCGTGCGCGCGGCAGGGCTTCAACGTCATCAAGACCGTCGAGGCCCTGGAAGAGCGTCTGGCCCACATCGCCACGCCGATGTCGCTGTCGATCATCGGCTGCGTCGTCAACGGTCCAGGCGAGGCGCTGATGACCGACATCGGCTTCACCGGCGGCGGGGCCGGCGCGGGCATGGTCTACATGGCTGGCAAGCCCGACCACAAACAATCCAACGAGGGGATGATCGATCACATCGTCGATCTCGTTGAGAAGAAGGCGGCCGAAATCCAGGCCGCGAAAGCCGCGGAGACCCTTGCGGCCGAATAGGGAGATCACGTCCATGCGCGGTAAGCTGAACGGACTTGTGGCCTTGCTGGCCCTCTCGGTGGCCGGCGCGGCCAGCGCGGCGACCCCCAAGCCGCCACCCGAGCAGGTGTTGGCCAAGATGCTGGACGGCCGCACCGCTGGCGCGCCGGTCAACTGCATCGACTCCCGAAGCATCGACACCGTCGACATCGTCGACAAGACCGCGATCGTCTACCGACTGCGGGGCGGACGGCTGTATGTGAACCAGCCCCGGATCGGCGCGTTCACGCCCTATGACCGGCCCAAGGCGCGCTGACTGCGCGCGGGTTGCGCCAAGGCGAATTTATTGGATTTGACAATCTGAGGGTGTGTGGCATCATTTCCGTGAAGCGCGGGCGAACGTCTTGTTTGGCCCGATAGCCGGGGAGGGTTCGATGACGATGTTTTCCCTTGGCGCCAGGTCTGCAGGCGCTAGCGTGATGGCCGCAGTGGCGCTGTCCCTACCCGCCGTGGCCATGGCCGCCGACAAGCGCGCCGACGCCTATCCGAGAGGCGAGGCCAGCCTTCTTCGAGAGCTGAACGGCCGTGTGGCCGGACAGCCAGTCCCATGCATCACCCGCCGTCTCGTGGTTGAGACCCGCGTGATCGATCGCACCGCCATTTTGTTCCGCATGCCGGACGGCACGATGTTCGTGAACCGACCGGCCAGGGGAGCGGAATTGCTGCCGCGCCAAGGCGTCGTGAGCGAGATCGGCGCGACGCCGCGCGCGATCTGCCAGAACGACTTTGTGGCGGTGAATGAACCCGGCGGCAGGGCGGTGAACATACGCGGGAGCAAGGGCCTCCATGTTCCGGGCGCCTCTGCGCAACTGGGCGCGTTCGTTCCCTACTTCGAGCGCTGAGCATGACCCGCGAAGGATCCAGCGCCCTCGGCGCCGCCGTCTTAGCCTTGGCGCTCGCGTCGACGGCCTTGGCCGCCGACAATAGCCCAGCGGCGGGCGAGGCCAGTCTGGCGCGCGAGCTGAACGGCCGGGTGCCCGGCCAGCCGGTCAGCTGCATCATCGGCCGTAAGGTCAGCGATGTCTGGGTCGTCGAGCAGACGGCGATCCTCTACCGCATGCGCGACGGCGCCGTGTATGTCAGCCGCCCGATTATGGGCACCCAGGGGCTGGCCCGCGATGCGGTGCGTACCTCGGTCGGTCCCCGCGCGCTGTGCCAGGGCGATGGCGTGGCGCTTACCAGCCCGGGCGGCAAGGGCGTTCGCGGCCACACTGCTGTGCGACTGGGGCCGTTCACGCCTTACACGCACCCCTGAGGCGGCGGGCGGCGCACCAAGGCGGTTCGCGGCCTGACAGCGTCCGGCCTTGTGCGCTTGTCGGCGGTTTCGGCGCGATTTTGCTACGCGGACCGGGCTGCGTCGCTCGAAGGCGCTAGTCCTTTGTATTGACGCATTTTCTGACGACGAACTGGATCCACTTCGTCGGAAAATGCTTTAGCCCGCCACCAGCGCCGCGCGTTCGGCGCTCGTCAGCAGCCGCCAGCAGCCCTCGGGCATGTCGCCCAGGTCCAGCGGGCCGACGCGGACGCGGAACAGGTCGACGACCTTCAGGTCCACCAGCTCGCACATCCGGCGGATCTGGCGATTGCGGCCTTCGCGCAGGACGAAGCGCAGGCGCTGGTCGGAGATGACCTCGACCTCGGCCGGGCGCAGTTCGCGACCGTCCAGCTCCAGGCCAAAGCGCAGGAGCTCGAGCTTTTCCTCGGTCAGCTCGCCCATCACCGCGACGCGGTATTCCTTTTCCAGCTCCGACTGCGGGCCGATCACGGCCTTGGCCACCACGCCGTCCTGCGACAGCAGCAGAAGCCCGCGCGAGTCCTTATCCAGGCGCCCGATCGGCGGGATCAGGTCGCCCGACTGCGGGATCGCCACGCCCTGGGCCGGACCCCACAGGTTGGCGCGCGTCAGCAGGCGCGCGGCCGGCACCTGGCCAGGATCAGGCTGCGATGAGACGACGCCGCGCGGCTTGTGCACCAGATAGGTCGGGACGGCGTCCAGCTTGGCGGTGGCGCGGTCGGCCAGGGTCAGGGTCTGGCCGGGCTGGATCTTGCGGCCGACGTCCTCGACCACCTCGCCGTCGATCGACACCAGGCCGTCGCTGATCAGCTGCTCGGCCTCGCGGCGCGAGCACACCCCGCTCTGGGCCAGCCACTTGTTGACCCGCTGGGGCTCGGCCTCGTCATAGGTGCGGGTCCAACTCATCAGAGCGTGATCCCGAAAAGTGGGAACCGGTTTTCGGACAAGATCATGCTCCAGCCAAAAGCCATCAGCTAAAGCTCTCTTCCAGGCTGGCCAGGCGCTCGGCCTGGTCCTCGGCGATCAGCGGGTTGATCACGTCGTCCAGGGCGTCGCCCTCCATGATCCGTGACAGATTGTAGAGCGTGAGATTGATCCGGTGGTCGGTCACCCGGCCCTGCGGGAAGTTGTAGGTGCGGATGCGTTCCGAGCGATCGCCGCTGCCGACCTGGCTCTTGCGGGCCTCGGAGCGGGCGCTGTCGAGCGCCTCGCGCTGCATGTCGTACAGACGCGCCTTCAGGTTCTTCATCGCCCGGGCGCGGTTCTGGTGCTGCGACTTTTCCGAAGAGGTCACCACCACGCCGGTCGGCAAGTGGGTGATGCGCACGGCCGAGTCGGTCTTGTTGACGTGCTGACCGCCCGCGCCCGACGAGCGGTAGGTGTCGATCCGCAGGTCGCTTTCCTTGATCTCGATCTCGACGTCCTCGGCCTCGGGCAGCACCGCGACGGTGGCGGCCGAGGTGTGGATGCGGCCCTGGGCTTCGGTGGCCGGCACGCGCTGCACGCGGTGGACGCCGCTTTCGAACTTCAGCCGGCCGAACACGCCCTCGCCGGTGATCGAGGCGACGATTTCCTTGAAGCCGCCCATCTCGCCTTCCGAGATGCTGTCGACCTCGACGCGCCAGCCCTGGGTCTGGGCGTAGCGCTGGTACATGCGGAAGAGGTCGCCGGCGAACAGGGCCGCCTCGTCGCCGCCGGTGCCGGCCCGCACTTCCAGGATGGCCGAGGCGTTCTCGTCCTTGTCCTTGGGGGCCAGCATCAGGGCCAGCTCGCGCTCCAGCACGGGCAGCTTTTCGTCGAGAGCCTGGATCTCGTCGCGGACCATCTCGGCCATTTCGGGATCGGCGGCCATGACGTCCAGCTCGGCGCGCTCGGCCGACAGCTTGGCCAGCCGCTCGACGGCCTCAGCCACCGGGCGCAGCTCGGCGTGCTCCTTAGAGAGCTTGACGATCTCGGCGCCGTCGGTGGCCGCGCCCATGCGGGCCTCCACTTCGCGGAAACGGTCGAGAACCTGGTCGAGGCGGGCCTGGGGCAGTCGCAAGGTCGTGTCACAAGTCTGGAGAGAACGGTCGGTCTCTCTAGAGCCTTTCCCGATGGAAGGGAATGTTCAGTGGCGTCGGATCGGCCATCGAGCGTGCGGCTGCCAGCGCAAGGGCGCGACACGTTGTCTCACGGGGCGTTAGGCTGAACTTAGCCATCGCCTGCAAGAACAGGGTTTCAGTCTTTCTCGCGGCATTGGACGTTCGTGACGATGAAGGGTGTAGAGGCCCGACTTTCTGCGCCGCTGGCGGCCATGGCGCTGTTGACGGTTGGCGTCCTGGTGGCCGTGCTGTTCATGATCGCCGAGCGCGTCGATCGTGACGCCCTTCGCCATGAACAACAGCTGGTCGAACGCGGCCTCGACGCCAAGATCGCCGATCTGCAGCGGATCGTCGCGCCGCAGGTGTTTTGGGATGACGCGGTCAAGAACCTAGACAACCGGTTCGATCCGGCCTGGGCGGCCGACAATATCAGCGCCTTTCTGATCGGGCAGGGCGGCTTCGACATGATCTTCGTGATCGATCACGAGGATCGCCCGGTGTTCAACGCGCGCGTCGGCAAGTCGGCGACAGCGGCCGACTACGAGCGTCACGTCACGAACTTTAAGCCGTTGATCGCCAAGGTGCGCGCCGGCGAGACCCGACGTCCGCGTGTCACCGGGCCGCGCGCCGATGGCGGCATGGTCTCCTCGCCGCTGCAGGCCAGCGCCATCGAGGCCATCGACGGCGAAGTCTATGTCGTCACGGCAAGCCTGGTGCAGCCTGACTTCGGAACGGCGGTCATTCGCCAGGCGCGCGCGCCGGTCGTCGTCACCGCGCTCAAGCTGGACGCGGTGTTCCTGGAGGTCTTCGCCAGCCGGTTCCTGCTGTCCGGCATCCATCTGCACAGAGGCGACATGCGGCCCGACGCCAATGACGCCCACGTGCCGTTGCGCGACCACGCCGGCAAGGTCGTCGCGACCCTGGACTGGACCCCGCCGCATCCGGGCCAGCGCCTGCTGCGCAAGGCGGTGGTTCCGATCCTGCTGGCGGTGGGCGGTCTGGCCGCGGTGGCCCTGATCTTCGCGCGTCGCAGCCGGCGGATCGCCGAGGGGCTGGTCGCCAGCGAAGCGCGCGCCAAGCACATGGCCATGCACGACGCCCTGACCGGCCTGCCCAATCGCGTGCTGTTCGAGGAGCGGCTGCGGCAAGGGGTCGATGGGTTGTCGCGTCGACGCGGGGCGCTGGCGGTGCTGGCCATCGATCTGGACCGCTTCAAGGCGGTCAACGACACCCACGGTCATGCCGCCGGGGACGAGCTGATCCAGGTGATCGGCGCCCGCCTGGCGGGCCTGTGCCGAGCCAGCGAGACCCTGGCGCGGCTGGGCGGTGACGAGTTTGGCGTCGTGGCGGTCGACATCGATCCCAACGGCGCGGCCGCCCTGGCCGAGCGGCTGGTCGCGGCGCTGGGCGCGCCGGTCGACCTGTCGTGCGGCACGGTGTTCGTCGGCGGCTCGGTCGGCGTGGCCATCATCACACCGGAAGAGGCCTATGTCGGCGCGGTCGAGGCCGCGCGCCGGGCCGACGTGGCCATGTATCGCGCCAAGGACGAGGGCCGCGGCCGCTATTGCTTCTTCGAAGCTGAGATGGACGCCGCGCTGAAGGCCCGGCGCGGGCTGGAAGCCGATTTGCGCAAGGCGCTGAAGGACGGCGGCGTCTGGGTCGCCTACCAGCCGCAGGTCGACGCGACAGGCAAGGTGCTGGGCGTCGAGGCCCTGGCTCGCTGGACCCACCCCGAGAAGGGCGCGATCTCGCCGGCGGCCTTCGTGCCTTTGGCCGAGGATTGCGGGCTGATCGACGACCTGGGGCGGCTGATCATGCGCCGCGCCTTCACCGACAGCCTGCGCTGGAAGCACCTGAAGGTGGCGGTCAATGTCTCGGCCCTGCAGATGCGCCAGGTCGACTTCCCCGATCTCGTCGGCCAGATCCTGGCCGAGACCGGCGCCCGCGCCGACAGGATCGAGCTGGAGATCACCGAGGGCGCGCTGCTGGGCGACGACGAGGTCACGCACCAGGCGATCGGCCGCCTGCGCGCCATGGGCTTCTCCCTGGCGCTGGACGACTTCGGCACGGGCTACAGCTCGTTGAGCTATCTGCGGCGCTATCCGATCGACAAGATCAAGATCGACCGCAGCTTCATCACCAGCAGCGCGAGCAACTGCAGGAGATCGGCTGCGTCCAGGCCCAAGGGTTCCTGTTCAGCGCCCCGGTGACCGCCGACGCGATCGACGCCCTCGTCGACGAGGGCGGCCGCATGCACCTGGCGGCGGTGGCCTGAGGGGCGCCTAGCGCCGCGAAGCGCCCCCTCCAGAAGCCCGACCTTCCCGGCGAATGCCGGGATCCAGATCGAGCCCCCGCGTCCCATCCGTTCAGTCTGGAGCGATGTCGCATCATCCCCAACCGTACCGGATGAATCTGGGCCCCGGCATTCGCCGGGGAGGTCGGGGCTTTTGGGGCTAAGCTTCCTCCCGCCCCACTTCCGGGGGAGGGAGCGCTCTTGCTAGCGCCGCCAGAACGCCACTGTGTCCGTCGAGGTCTTGGCCTCCAGCGCGGCCTTGACCTTGGCGTCGCCCAGCAGATGAGCCTTCAGGAACGTGACGCTGAGGGCCGAGGCCTCGGCGAAGGCGGGGTGGTCGGGATGGTGCGCCAGCCCGTGATCGACGCTCTTTCCGATCCAGGCGTACTTGCCGCCGGCGGGGCTTTCCTCGACCGCCCGCAGGTGATCGCGCCAGTTGGAGACCATGCCCGGAACCACGTCCTGCTCGCCCGTGAGCATCAGGGTGGGGGTGTTCAGAGTCTGGAAGGTGGTCGGGCCCATCAGGCCCTGGATGGTCCCGGGGCTTGAGAAGCACAGCACGGCCTTGGCCTTGAGATCGCGGGCCGGGATCATCGCCTCCAGGGCGCCGCCGCGCATCTGCGACATCAGCGAGCCGTACGAATGCCCCGCATAGGCCAGCGGCAGGTCCGCGGCCGCGCTGGCCGCCCAACCGGCCGCCGCGCTGACATCGGCGATGCGCAGCGGGAAGGCCGAGCGAATAGTGTACTCGGCCTTGCGGGGGTGCTTCTGGGAGTCGACGTGCAGCGGCGCCACCACCATGAAGCCCGCCTGGCTCCAGGTCTCCAGCAAGGTGGCGTAGGCCTCCGGCGAGCCGCCTGCGCCGTGCGAGAACACGATCACGCCCTTGGGCTTTGTGGGGCGGAACACGCTGAGCGCCAACTCGCGATCGCCGACGGTGATCGTGGTGGTGGTCGCCGCCGCGCGCGCCAGGGTCGGGGTCAGGGCGGGGGCCAGCGCCAGGGCCAGGGCGCCGGTCAGCAGGGCGCGGCGGTGAAGGAAGCGTTCGGTCACGGGACTCTCTCGAGGGCGGTCAGCCCACGGTTGAACGCTTTCGTCGCACTGTCCAGTCGGCTTGACCTTGTCACTCTGTCGGCGGGCTTTGTATTATGAATCAAATCGGCGATTGCTATAGTGACAATATAGGACTCTTCCGTGCTCCCGACCTGGACGCCCGTCATCCCCGCCGGCGCCGCGCCACTCTATGAGCGGCTGGTGGCGGCCCTGCGCGCCGACATCGCCTCGGGCGCCCTGGCGGCCGGCGTGCGCCTGCCGCCGCAGCGCGACCTGGCCTATCGTCTGGGCGTGGGTCTGGGCACCGTCACCCGCGCCTATGTCGAGGCCGAGAAGGCGGGCCTGGTCAGCGCCCATGTGGGCCGCGGCAGCTTCGTCAACGCGCCGGCCGAGCATCGTCCGTATGAGCGGGAAGGGCCGATCAACCTGGCCCAGAACATCGCGCCGGCGGCCGCGGCCGCGTCCCGCATCGCCGAGGCGCTAGCCCGCCTGCGCCGCCGGGCCGATCTCTCCGAACACCTGGCCTACGCGCCGCCGGCGGGACACGAGTCGCAGCGGCGGGCCGGGGCGGCCTGGCTGTCGCGCACCAGCAGCTATGAAGGGGTCGACTGGCGGCGGCTGATCTGCTGCGCCGGCGCCCAGCAGGGGCTGTCGGTGGCGCTGAACTCGGTGCTGCGGCCCGGCGACGTGGTGCTGACCGAGGCCCTGGCCTATCACGGCCTCAAGGCCCTGACCCGCTACAGCGGCTGGCGCACGCGCGGCCTGCCGATGGACGCCGAGGGCCTGCGCCCCGACGCCCTGGAGGCGGCGGTTCGCGCCACCGGCGCGCGGGTGCTGGCCGTGCTGCCCACCCTGCAGAACCCCACCGGCCGGATCATGAGCCGCGCCCGCCGCGAGGCCATCGTCGAGATCGCCCGCCGCCACGACCTGACGATCATCGAGGACGACATCTACGGCGCCTATGCGCTGGACGCGCCGCCGCCGTTCGCGGTGCTGGCGCCCGAGCGGACCTTCCACGTCTCGGGCGTGTCCAAGACCCTGGCGCCGGGCCTGCGGGCCGGTTTCCTGGTGGCCCCCGCCGCCGAGACCTTCGAGCGCGCCGTCGAGGCGCTGCGGATCGTCGCCTACGCCCCGCCGGCCTTTGGCGGGCTGATCGCCACCCAGTGGATCGAGGACGGCTCGGCCGACGCCATCCTGGCCGAAACCCTGGAGGAGGGGCGCGCGCGCCTGGCCATGGCCTGCGAAATTCTTGGCAAGGCCGTCGAGACCCCGCAATCGCCGATGGCCCCGCACCTCTGGCTGCCGATGAGCGAGCTCGACGCTGAACGCCTGGCCGGCCGCGCCCTGCGCGGCGGCGCCGAGGTCACCGCCCCCGACGCGCCGGTCGTCGAGCCCGGCCATGAAAGCGGCGTCCGCATCTGCCTCGGCGCGGTGGGTGATCGCGAGACCCTGCGCCGTGGCTTGGAGATCGTGGCGGCGGCGCTATCCAGCGAAGTGGGCGAGCGGTCGCGCGCGGTGATTTAGGCGACAGCCCATCGCGCATCGCCGGAAGTCGTAAAACCGCAATCATCGAGCGCTAATCTGGTCTAGACCAGATGAGACCAAAGTGCGTTTGAGGCTCGGACTGGTCGCTGGTTCCGGAGCCCGTCATGAAAGCCGCCTTTCGCCCTCTCGCCTTGATCCTGACCCTGCTGGCGGCGACGTCCCCCGACGGCGTCGAAAAGGCCGATACGCCGACGATGCGGGCGATGATGAAACAGGGCAGCTGGAGCCTGCGCGCGCGGGGCGTGATGCCCACCACCAGCGCCGCCAACTGGGCCTCGATGATCACCGGCGCGGGCCCCGAACAGCATGGGGTCACCAGCAACGACTGGAATGTCGGCGAGTTCAACTTCCCGACCGCCGTCATCGGGACGGGCGGCTTCTTCCCGTCGATCTTCCAGGTGTTGCGCGAACAGAACCCGACCTGGGAGATCGGCTCGATCTATCACTGGGACGGCTTTGGCAATCTCTATGACCGCCGTTTCGTCAGCTATGACCGCCGCGCCGAGACCGAGGACGAGACCACGGATCTGGCCGTCCGCTACATCCAGGACAAGCGGCCCAAGTTCCTGTTCGTCCACCTTGACCATGTCGATCACGCCGGACACGCCTATGGCCACGGCACGCCGAAATACTATGACTCTGTGGCCAAGGCCGATCGCCTGATCGAGAAGATCCGCCAGGCGACCGTCGCGGCCGGCATCGCCGACAAGACGGTTATCCTGATCAGCTCCGACCACGGCGGCGTGGGCAAGGGGCACGGCGGCGAGACCCTGGCCGAGCTTGAGATTCCCTGGATCGCCTATGGCGCGCCGGTGCAGCCGGGCCGCCAACTGAACCTGCCGATCAACACCTTCGACACCCCGGCGACGGCGGCGTGGCTCCTGGGCGCGCAGCCGCCCTACGCCTGGATCGGGCGGCCCGTGACGCCGATCGGTAAGGGCGCGCCGACGCCGCCCCAGACCTATATGGTGAGCAGCCTCTACGCCGCGCCGGTGATCGAGCCTGCGGGCGACGGCAACACCCCGCCCGGCGGCCTGTTCGTCGATCGCAACGCCCGTCTGACCCTGCGCAACCCCAATCCGGTGGGCGAGATCCGCTACACCCTCGACGGCTCGACCCCGACGGCCTCATCGACGCGCTATGACGGGCCGGTCGAGATCACGCGCAACACCATCATCCGCACCGGCCTGTTCGTCGACGGCAAGGCCGCCAGCGCCACGGCCACCGGCTATTTCCGCATCGTGCGCCAGGACGCCGCCCAGCCGCGCGGCGTGACCTACAAGACCTATCTGCTGCCCGAGCCGGCGGTGCGCCTGCCCGACTTCTCGCGTCTGCAGCCGGCCTCGTCGGGCGTGACGCTGGACATCGCCCTGGCCGGCGTGCCCCTGCCGCGCGAGGACAATGTCGCGGTGGTGTTCGAGGGTGATCTGCGGATCGACACGGCGGGGACCTATCGCTTCGCCCTGGCCTCGGATGACGGCAGCAAGCTCTATGTCGACGGCAAGGCCGTGGTCGACAACGACGGCGACCACGGGGTGATCACCGCCAAGGGCGAGATCACCCTGCAGCCCGGCCGCCACGCCCTGCGGGTGGAATACTTCAACGGCGGCGGCGGGTCCTGGCTGGGCGCCTATTTCGAGGGCCCCGGCCTGCCGCGCCAGTTCATCGACCCGAACCTGCTGACGCCGGCGGCCCGCTAGAGCGTGACGCCGAAAGTGGGAGCCGGTTTCGGCGCGAGTCACGCTCCAAGTGTTTGATTTAGAGCCTCGTTATCGCGTCAAAACGATTCCGTTTTGACGCGCGAGGCTCTAGTCCGGCTCGGCGACAGCGTGATCTCGGCCAGCACGGGGAAGTGGTCCGAGATCACGCCGGCGTCGGACATGTCCGTCGGCACGGCGAAGCGCGCGACGTTCAGCCGGCGGTCCACGAAGATGTAGTCGATGGGCAGGCCGATCGACGCCGGCGTGAATCGGTTGAAGGTGCCCGTGGCCGGCGAGAACACGCTGGAGGCGGCCTCACGGGCGTCGCGATAGGGGGCCTGCGGCGCCGTCAGCAGGCGATAGGGCGCATCGCCTGGCGCGCTGTTGAAGTCGCCCAGCGTGATCAGTCGCGCGCCCGGCCAGGGGGCGAGGTTCAGGATCTGGGCGGCGCATTGGGCCCGCGACTCGACGCCCACATGGTCCAGGTGGGCGTTGCGGACATCGAAGGTCACGCCCGTGGCCCTGTCCTTGAGGACCAGGCGCGTGAAGGTGCGGGGCAGGGCCGCGTCATAGGCCTTGCTGGGCGTGTCGGGCGTGGGCGAACACCAGTAGGTCTTGGCCAGCACGCGCTGGAACCGCTCGGCCCGATAGAAGATCGTCGTGGTCTCGCCGCGCCCCGCGCCGTCGTCGCGGCCGACGCCGTAGCGGGCGTATCCCGCAAGGCCCCCGGCCAGATCGTCGACCATGGCCGGCAAGGCTTCCTGCAGGCCCAGGATGTCGGGCGCAAAGAAGCGGATCTGCTCGACCATCGGCCCCCGCCGCGCCCGCCAGTCGGGTCGGTCGTCGGGACTGTCGTAGCGGATGTTGTAGCTCATCACCCACAGGGCCCGGCTGGGCTCTGCGGCCTGTGACGCGGTGGCGGGCGAGAGACTCGCGAGAACGGCGGCGGCGAGGGCGACGGACAGGGATCGTGCTTGGCTCATGCTTGGCCCTTTACGAGACGCCGGCGACACCCCTGCGACAGGAGCTGACCACGCGCAGAGCCGCCGTCGTCAGGCGGCGCCCGTGCTGAAGATCGCCAGGAGAATAAAGCTCCATAGGCTGAGTCCGGCCATAGGGACCGCGCTGATCAGCACGATCCACCGTCGCGATAGCAGCAAGGCGATTGCGACGAGGGCCAGACCGATCGCGAACGCGATGAGACCAAGAACGGTCAGTCCTCTTAGCCAAGCCTGGTAGCTGGTTCCAAGGGTCAGCGCGATGAAGGGCGACGCGCCCACCAGCGCCGCGCCCGCCCCGACAAGCCCAACCCTGCGAGGCTTTTGGGGGCCGCTGTAGAGCACGAAGAAGCTGACCGCTGTGGCGACGACGCCGAAAGCCGTAATGGCGGCGATAGCTGCAGTTTGGGTCACGGTGGAGCCTTTACGGTGAGCGACGGCTGGGCCGCGACAGCCATTCCCGCGCCCCTACCACAACAGCGTCTTCACCCACATCGAACCATCTGGCGCGGGGGAGGTGTTCTTGATCACCACCTGGCTGTCCTTGGCCAGCCAGAAGGTCGTCGGCTTCCAGTCGGGGCGGTTGTAGTCGGTGGTCACCACCCAGCAGTCGACCTTGCCGCCGGCCGAGCTGGTCAGCACCTCGGAGCCGACCACCTTGAACACATAGGGCGCCGGCGCGCCGCCGCCGGGGTGGTGGAAGACGATCTGGGCCTCGTAGCCCTTGGCCAACGGCAGGGCCTGGAGGAACTCCATGTCGGTCTCGAAATTGAAGGTCGGCTGCGGCGAGGCCACGTCGTAAGCGGCCTGGCTGTTGCCCTCCAGGTCCGCCAATCCAACCGTGCGGTCGGGCTTGAAGTCGAAGCCTTCGATCTTGGTCACGCCGTCCTTGCCGGTGGTGCGGCGGACGTGGGTGAACGGCCGGAAGGTGCCCAGCTCGAACCAGCTGTCTAGGGTCTTGACCGTCCCCGGCGTCGCGCCGTCCCAGTGCTGGACGATGTGCAGCCGCCTGACGCCGGCCTTATCGGGCTCGATGCGGATCTCGCGGGTCCAGACGTCCAGCGGGGTGATGGTGTCGCCCACCTGCTTGTAGCGCAGGTAGCGGTGGGTGGCGGGCTTGACCTTGTCGAACCGCGCCAACGGCTGGCCGACAGGCACGGGCGTGACCGCCGCCTGGGCCGCGCCGGCGGCGACGAGCACTAGGACGGCCAGCGCGGCCGCGCGAACCTTGAACGCCATGGAGAGCCCCTGAGCCGAAGACGCTGCATCTGAGCGCGTCGTCGGCGGCGGGGCTACTTAAGCTTCGGTAATGCCCTTCAGGCGGCCGCCTGCGCTTGAGCGCGTGTGTCCGATGTGATGACGAAGGCTGACATCAGCGCATTCATGCTTCGCGCCTCCCGAGCCAGGGTGTTGGCCGCGGCGGTGGCCTCCTCGACCATGGCCGCATTCTGCTGGGTCACGCTGTCGAGGTCGGATATCGCCTCGGTCACCTGCCCAAGGCTGTTGGACTGCTCGCGAGACGAGGCGGCGATTTGTTGGACGCGGTCGACCAGGACCCCGACGCGGTCGACGATCTCATCCAGCGCTTGGCCGGAGGACGCTGACTTGGCGACGCCGTTCTGGACTTGGTCGTTGCTGTCGCGGATCAGCGTCTTGATCTCACGAGCAGCCTCCGCCGACCGTTGAGCCAGGGCGCGGACTTCTTGGGCGACGACGGCGAACCCTCTGCCGCTTTCTCCCGCGCGCGCCGCCTCGACTCCGGCGTTCAAGGCCAGAAGATTGGTCTGGAAAGCGATTTCGTCGATGACGCCGACGATCTTGCCGATCTCATTGGCCGAACGTTCGATGCCCGACACCGCCTCCGAGGTCTCTTGAACGATGTCGCGAGCGCGGGTGGCCACGCCGCGCACCTCACCCAGATAGTCGCGCGCCGAACCCGCCACGCTGGCGGCGGTCATCACTGACTGGTTGACCTCGTGCAGGGCGGCGGTCGCTTCTTCCAGCGAGGCCGCCTGCATTTCTGTGCGCCGGGCCAGATCGTCGGCGGCTGAGCGGATTTCGCCCGACGCGGAGTCAACGCCGGCCGACACGGTGATCAGGCGGCCCATCGTAGCGGCGAGCGAGTCAACGGCGCTATTGAAGTCCGATTGCAGGGGGCGGAAAGCTTCGGGCACGGCGCCGTCGATGCGGCTGGTCAGATCCCCCTGGGCCAGGCGCCGCAGTGCGCCGCCGAAGACGGTGTTGACCGCCGCCTCGCTGGTCGCCTGGGCATGGGCGCGCGCCCGCTCCATGGCTTCGGCGGTGTGAGCCCTTTCGCGTTCGCGCTGGGCCTCGCTCTCGCGTCGGGCTCGCGCATTGGCTTGGAACACCACCAGCGCCGAGGCCATGGCGGCGAACTCGTCGCGCCGCGTCTGACCGGGAATCTCCAGGTCGATATCGCCATCGGCCAGGCGGCGCATTGTGGCCGTCTGTTGGTCTAGCGGCTTCAGAATGCTGGTGCACACCCTGTGGCACACCAAGAGGATCAGAGCCCCGCCCAGCAAGGTGAACGCCACCGCGCCGATCAGGCTGGTCAGTGCGCTTCGGGCTGAGGCCTCGGCCATGACCTGCAAGGCTTGGTTCTCTGACTCGAGGAGTTCGCCATAGCGCACGATGCGGGCCGTCGAGGTGTCGAACCACTGGGGTCCGGTGATCGGCGCTTTGGCGGCGTTGTTCACGGCCGCCATCGCCATACCCCGCATGTCTGCGACCTTGGCGCCGATCGGGCCGCTTTCCACGGCTTTGATGTCATCGCACAGCGAGGCGCGCTCGCGGCAAGCCGCGCTGAGCCAGCCCTTCTGCTCGCCTTCCAGGGCCCGCATCTTGGCCAGGGCGTCCGCCGTGAAGCGGTCGGCTGCGAAGCCTGCGGCGCCTGCGGCGCGCTCCTGCCCAGCGGCTTCCTTGCCCCGCATCAGGGCCGAATAGGCGTTGGCGGTTGAGACGGTTTCGCCGCCCAGATCAGTGACGTTGATCTTCTCTGCGGCTCGGATCAGGCTATCGATGGCGCGGGTGTACTCGCCCACCACCGCCGCGCGATCGCCGACGGGCGCATCGGCCTTGTTGCGAAGGGCCTTCAAGCCCTCGAGCTGGCGCCACGCCGCATCAAGCGCTTGATGCATCTGGTCGTTGCGATTGTTTGACTGACGAACACGGTCCAGCGCTGAGAGGGCCGCGTCGCTGGACGCCCGCGCCTTAGTCACGTTGGGCAAGAACACCGTGCGATCGGCCGCTCCCATCATCCCCGATGTCGAGCCGCGTTCCACCTGCAGCGCATCGACGGTGGCGTTGATGGGGCCTGCGGCCTCGATTGCATCGGCGGCGATGCTCGCCGCGCGATACTGGGTCGCAAGCCCGATACAGAGGCTGACGCTCAGCGTGGACAAGACGAGAAGCGGCGCTGTGACGGCCGCGAGCATACGATGCTTGATCCGCATTGTGTCGTCCCTGATCGCGTCTCTAAGGAAGCGTCCGGTAACGTTAATGACGGGCGAGTTTTGAAGTTGTTAAACCGTGGAGAGAGCGACGGTTTGTCGCACACGACAAGATTGTGAGGCGGTAAGGGCGCCGACCCCTTCCGGATGACGGCGCTTCAAACGTCTCTCGTGTAGAACCGGTCGCCTGGCGCCAGCGCCCTACAGCGCCTTCTCCATCACCACAAACGCCAGATCATCGCGCTGGGGCAGACCAAAGCGCGCGTCGCCATAGGGGAAGGGCTGGGTTTCGCCGGTCAGACGGTAGCCGCGGCGTTCGTACCAGGCGATCAGGGTGTCGCGCACCGAAATGACGGTCATCCGCATGGCC
>NCDQ01000591.1 GCA_002280275.1 Caulobacter vibrioides
GGTCCATCAGGTAGGCGCCGCTGCTGCCGGCCCACCATCGATCAAGAAAGCTCCGATGCCGGTGGCCTACGACCAGGAGGTCTGCCGCGACTTGCTCTACGAAGGCGGCAATCTCAGCAGCGGGCTCGCCGCTCCGCAACTCGGCGACCGGCTCGAGGCCAAGTTGCCGCAGCCCCGTGACGCCCTCTTCCAGCACCGCTCGGTACGCTTCCTGCTCGTGAGCGATGACTCCGGCGTACGCACCTTCGGCCAGCCGTCTTCCAGGCGTCTCTGCGGCGACCGACAAGAGAAAGACCCGGGCCCGAAGCCTCATGGCCAGCATCGCGCCCTCGCGCAGCGCGGCACGTCCCTCCACACTGCCATCGTAGGCAAGAACGATTCGACGATACATATGAACCCCCGCTTCAGACCCAAGGGTAGCCCTAGTATTTCCCGAAGGGCGCCCAATCGCACCCAACGCACCTTCGTAGGTTAATGGTTAGGGGGCTATCATCCAACAAGCGCCGCGAGGTTTGCGCCGGGGCGTTTTGATGCTAATTATTAGCTCCCTATCGACACGGATTTGTACTCGATGACCGCCAGACACGCCTTTGGACAGGCAGCGAACCTGATGAGCCGTCGTTGGCGGGCGCGCCTAGACGAGCGGCTTAAGGACACGGGCCTCTCGCAGGCGCGGTGGCTGGCGTTGTTTGAGCTATCAAGTTCGGACGGAGGGCTGACACAGCGGGATTTAGCGGATCGGCTCGGAATCGAGGCGCCGAATGATCGGCGAGCCAAACGCGTCACCCTCACCGCCGCGGCAGAGCCGGTCCTCGACCACATCACGAGCATTGCGGCCACGCTTCGCGACGAGTTGCTGGCGGATATTTCTGACGCCGATCTCGTCACCTGTCTGTCCGTTTTGGGACGAGTCAACCAGCGTTTGGCACAAAGATGAGCGCGGCGGATGACAACCCCGCCGCGAGCGTGAAAAGCATTCGCATCGGGCGAAAACCCTCGCGGCGCCTGCTTCTCGTCGCCGCCGTGATCGTGGCCCTCATTGCGGCCGGCGCGGTTTGGCTGCACGGGAGGGCCGGCCGGGTGTCGACCAATGACGCCCGCATTGCCGCAGATGTCATTGCGGTTTCCAGCGAGGCGGCCGGCAGGATTGTTCAGCTCGATGTCAAAGCCGGGGACCAAGTCGAGAGGGGTCAGATTCTGGTCCGCATAGAACCCCGCGACGCTCAATATAGCTTGGCGGAGATCAACGCCAACATCGCCAACCTGCGCGCGCAGCGCGCGCAGTTGTTGGCCCAGCAAAGCTTGGTGCGCAACACCGTCGGCAATCAAGCTGGGGTATCCTCCGCGACCATCGACAGCGCCCAGGCCGACTATCTGGCCAAGCAGGCTGAGCTGGCCGTGGCACGGTCGGCCTTTCAGCGCACCG
>NCDQ01000128.1:0-6428 GCA_002280275.1 Caulobacter vibrioides
AACGCCCGCGAAGCCGGCGCCTCCGCTTGCACCCCCAGCTCTCGCCGAGGGGCGTCGGGTTGCAGACGCGCTTTGCGTCCGCAACCCGAAGCTTGAGGAAAATAGTCCTATGACTCAGGAGCAGCTTAGCCAGCAGGTGGCCCAGTTAAACGACGCGCATCGGAGGCAGCCGGGCGTGGGCTGGGTGATGACGCCAGGGGTTCAGGCCCTTGGAACAGCCGGTCTGGCGCGGGCGGTCGAGGCCGTGCGCGGTTTCGACGCCTTCAGCGAGGACAACGACCCTTACGGAGAGCGCGACTTCGGCAGCTTCGAGATCGATGGGCAGCGCCTGTTCTGGAAAATCGACTACTACGATCTGAGCCTGACGGGCGCGTCACCCGATCCGGCCGACCCGGCGGTGACGCGTCGGGTGCTGACCCTGCTGCTCGCCGAGGAGTATTGAGCTAACGGCCGGGGCGCTCCAGGCGTCCCGGCAAGCGGCCTTCAAGTGTGAGCGATGGCGAGACGCTGCTCGGCGACGGCTAAGGTGAGCCATGCGCCGGCGCGGCGCCCTTTGGGGGCGCCGCGATCGTGGTGGGAGGATAGTCGCAACCGTGTCCACGGCTCGGATCGTCGAGCATGGGCGCGCGCAGGCCCAACATGCTTCAATGACCGCGACGCTCAGGCTTGCGCGGGAGGAGCGCAAGGCTGGCCCGCAATCCCTCGTCGTCAGCCACGGCGTCCTTTGGAGCCTTGCCTCCCAGCTCGCGCCGGGTGGTGTTCAGAAAGAGCGCCTTCTTGACGTCGTCATAGATGTGCCCTGCCCGACGGCTGATCTCGGCGAGATTCAACGAAAAACGCCTGGCCTTCTCGGCCTCGTCCGCCAGCTGTGCGACCTTCACCCAAAGCGCGTTTTGGGCCTTCGTCAGGCCGGCCGAGCTCTGCGCGGCCAGCTCGCGGAAAGACGGCCCGCCTTCCGGTCCCGACGACAGCCAGGTCTGGGCTACGGCGCCGAGCCGGTGTTCTGCCAAGACGACCAGCGCCGCGACGCGTTCGTCGGCTTCCTTGGCGGCGCGCTCGGCTCGACGGCGCGCCTCTTCGGCGTCCGCTTGGGCCTTGCGCAAGGCGGCCTGCGCTCGGATTGGGCCCAGGGGCAGTCCCAACAAGTCATCGACGGGTTGGCCCGTGACCATCCGCTCGAGATCCTGCACCGCCGCGTCCAGCCGACGCCAGCCGGGGTCGCCCATGCCGATAAGGCGAGAGGGGGAGACGCCTTCAAGGCATGGCTGCTCGAACCAGACGTCGAGGTTGATGCGAACTTTTTCGGGCGATTGGTGGAGCAAGGCTTCGATCCGGCGTCGCAATGCCTTGCCTTGATCAATCGCCTGCCGCTTTCGCTCGAAATGCGCCCGGATCATCTCCTGCCGGGGGCCGGACACATGCCATTTTGGGAAGTCGAGGCACCAGAAATCACCCTTCCGTTCCAGGGCCCGGAAGTAGCTCATGACCGCGTCCTGTGGCGCTACGAAGCCGGGCTCTATCGCCTTGACGGCGTTGATCTGGTCCCGATCGATGAACCCGCTCAGGCCAGGTGGCAGGTAGCGCCGCAAGATAGACAGCGTCTCCGCGGGCTTCAGCGGCGATGGGCTCTTTTTAGCCGCCAAGGGCGTGACCACCAGCTTGTCCCAGAGCATGGCCTGCCACACCCTCTCCGGAACGGCGAACGCCGAACGTGGTGTCGCAAGGCCGATGACGTCCGACAGCCCCAGTTCTTCGATCTTGGCGACGACGCCCTTGTCTGTAGCCGAGGGCGCGATCGCCCGAGCGTCGCGAAAGGCCTGGATAAGCGCGGCCGTTTTGCGCTCAGCCTCGGCTTCCTGGCGCGCGCGGTCGGCTTCTGCTCTTTTCGTCCGCTCTTCGAAGTCCGCCTCGATCGCCCGGTTATGCAGCCAGCTACGTTTCGGGCCTTCCAGCAGCGCCTCGCGGATGGCCGCCGCGTCATACGAGGTCCGAAAGTGCGACAGGTCGATCTCGATCGCTTCCGGACCGGCAGCCTTGATCTTGGCGATTTTGGGGGCGCCACACTTGTGCGTGACGTAGACCTCGATCCAGAACTCGAAGTGTTCGCCATCGGCGCTAATCGCCTTGGCCACGAGGTCGGGGATGAGGTCGCCGCGCCGGACCTCCACCTCGATGTCGACGAATTCGAACCAGCGCGCCGCCTGCAGTTCGAGCTCAACACCGGGATAGGCGGATATGGCGGCAGGCAGGAACACCTTCCTGGCCTTGAGCAATTCGGCCTTGGCCCACAGGTGAGCGTTTGTCTCGGGACCGCCGCAGCCCTCCCCGCCGGCGTTGTGGCGGAAGAACCGCAGCCCTTTCTTGCTCGTGCACCCATGTACCGGCGTCCGGCAGAGCGGGCAGATCAGCGGAGGTCGCGGCTCCTCAAGCTGGTCGACCCGGACCAGGCTTCGGTCAGGCCTCTCTGCGTAGACGAGCTTAACGCCCTTCTCGCCATAGTCGGAGTGATCGACATGGCCGAGCGGGGTGATCCGCAGCGGCGCGGTCTCAGCGGCCGTGGAAGTCTTTGCGTGCAAAGCCGTCTTTCCGGTTTCGTGCATTCCCAGCTTGACCTTAGCTCACGACAGTTCGGGACGTAGCGGTGAGCGGCGTAGGATGGCGCGTTCAAGCGCGACAGCAACGGGTCAACGCCGTCGCGGGCTTGGGCTAGGCGGCGCGGTCGTCGCGCGGAGCGGTGGCGCGTTGCCTGGGCGCGACGCTAAGACGCTGCCTTGCCGGGCGACGCGGCATTGACTCTCCAGGCCTCCGGCGAGAGAACAAAAATAGAACACGGAGATCACCATGCCCGCCCCACGCGCTCGCGAGCGCGCGACAACGCACGCCCCTAAACCAGAACGCATCCTCAATCGCATGACCGTGAGATTGCATCGCGTGCGCCAGTACGGCGGCGAGGATCATGGCAAGACGCTGATGTTCACCTTCCCAGGGGGAACGCGGCGTGCGCACCGCAGCGTCTGCAGCTTCATAAGCCCCGAGCGCGTGCCGCCCTTCGAGGGCGAGGACGCCTGGTTCGAGGTCGAGGAGGTCAGCGGCAAGCCGTGGTCGTTCTGGCGGGCCGTGCGTCAGGTCGCGCCGCCCGATGCCTGAGCTTAGCGACCAGCAGCGCCGCAGGTTGATGGCGCTGGAGCCCCACTACGCTCAGGCGCGCCTCGTCGATCTCTTCGAGCGTAAGTGTGAGCTGACCTTTCGTTGCCTGGCTTGCGGGACCGGCAAGACCTGGCGGCGCGACACCATGCTGGGTCGCGCGCGCGCCTTGCTCGGCCTCACCCTTGCTGAAATCCAGCGTCGGACGCCGTGTCCGCGCTGCGGCGCGCGCATGGCGCAGCTAGCGGTCAGCGGCGTCTGGGAGCCCCTCGACCTCGCCGAGCGTTTTCGCTGGGAGGCGATCGAGGCGCTGCGGAGCGCGGGCCTCGACCCGCAGGCGCTAGGCTATGGCTGGCGCCCGCCGCAGCCGCGGCGCTGACCATGGCCGACATGGACCCGCGCACCGGTAAGCTCGAGCGGCTGACGATCCGCTGCGCCTGCGGCTACACCGTCACCTGGACCAAGCAGGCGATCCTCGCCAAGGCGGGGCCCTGGCGGCGTCCCGCCGAACTCGCGCGCGCCCTGCGTTGCACGGTCTGCGGCGCCAAGGGGCGGGCTGGAATTTCCGGCGACAAGCGCTAGGGACCAGCGTCGCGAAGGGCCTGGGCGCGGCGGCGCAGTTCGCCGGCCACCTCGTGGGCCAGTCCCGGCCCGCCGTCGAAACGCGCCGCGCCAGCCTCGGCCTCGTCGGCGAGGCGCGCGTAGTCCTCGGCGCTCGTCGGGACATATTCCTCAAGGATCTCGGCCACCGCGAAGGCGGCGTCATCGGAGAGAGACGACGGCAGGTCGTCGTTGCTGGGGCCGGGCATGGCCGCGAGACTAGCGGCCCACGCGGCGCGCGACTAGGTTTGTGGCCATGACCGACAGCCAGCCCGACGCCGCCTTTTTCATCCTCGACCATGACCCGTCGCTCTGGTCGCTGCCCTGGGTGGCGCGGGCCGATGTGGCGCCGGCCGAGGGAGGGCCAGAAGGCGAAAAGCTCGTGCGGCTCTGGTTCCGGCGCGAGGCCAATCCTGATGTCGTCCCGGCGGCCGCGCCGGCTGTCCCAGACCGCCCACACGACCTTGAAGCCTATAACCAGGGCTAGGCGCCGCCGACCGTCTTCTGGCACATCCACCCGCGCCTTGAGGCCTACGAGGTGGAGTACGACGACGACGACGGTTCGCACTGGTGGGCGAGGCTCTGGCTCAAGGTCTGACGGGCGATGTGCAACCTCTACAGCCTGGAGACCGGCGACCTCTTCAGCCTCTGGCAGAAGGTGTTGCGCCTGCCCGTGGTTTGGGAGGGCCAAGCCTCCAACTTCGAGCCGCGCCCCGAGATCCGCATGACCGAGGTCGCGCCGATCGTCCGCCATGTCGAGGGGCAGGCCGTGGTTTCGATGACCCAATGGGCCTGGCGCTCGCCAACGGGTAAGCCGGTTTTCAACTACGTCAGCGAACGCCACGACTTCACACGGAGCGACCGCGTCCTCATTCCGGCCGACGCCTTCTATGAGTTCACCGACGCTCTGCCGGGCCAGAAGCGTAAGACGCGCTGGAAGTTCACCATGCCCCAGAGCCCGGTGTTCTGGATCGCCGGCGTCGTCAAGCAGGGCTGCTGGTCGATGCTGACGACCGAGCCAGGGCCTGACATAGCGCCCTATCACGATCGCCAGATCGTGGTCTTGCCAGGCGAGCAAGGCCGCGACTGGCTGGACCTGACGCGTCCGCAAAGCGAGATTCTGCGAGCCGCGCCAGCCGGAACCCTGGCGGTCGCGCGTGACTTTCCGCCGCGCGATCTGTTCGGCTAACGCGATCGGCCGAAGGCAGGAGACGGTTTCCATGCGCTATTTCGCAATCGTCGAGTCCCATGACGGCGAATATGGGGTTTCGTTCCCCGACCTCCCAGGCTGCGTGGCGATGGGCGCCACGCCCGAGGCGGCGCTGTCCAATGCAGTCCTGGCCTTGCGCGACTGGTCCGCTACCTATCTGCGCCAGGAACCGCTGATGCCCACGCCCTCGTCGGAGCAGGCGGTTCGTCAGGCCTACGAGGGCGACATCGCGCCGGGCGCGGCGCTGGCGCTCGTCGCCCTCGAAAGACCTTGTCTTCGCGTTGGCTGCTGATCAGCACCGACACGCCACGATAGCGGATGCCGACGATGGTGTTGACGCAGGTGGTCGGAAGGTCGGCCAGCGACATCTTCACCCAGGTCCCGGAATTGAAGGTGATCGCGCCAGATAGCAGGGTTTCATCGCCGTTTCGCGCCGCCTCGGCGGCGATGGCGTCCAGCATGTCGTCGATCTCGTTCTGGGTCATGGCCGCCGGCTATGCGATTCCCGTGGGCAAGGGGGCGACAGGCCATCAAAGCGTCACAGGAAGTGGGCGATCATCCCCAGGTCTTTTGTGAGGAGGGACCCTATGCGCAGGACCATCGCTCTGGCCGCCACACTGGCTATCGCCCTTTCGTCCGCCGGGGCGAGTCTGGCCGCCGCGCCGTGCCGCGACGCCAAGGGCAAGTTCATCAAGTGCCCGGCCGCCGCCGCGCCGGCCAAACCGACCAAGTGCAAGGACGCTAAGGGTAAGTTCGCCAAGTGCGGCACGCCCGGCGCCAAGCCGGTCGCCTGATCGCCTCGGCGCACCCGGCGGTGGTGTCGAAGCAGAACCAAGGCCTTGGCCAAATCGATCTCGCGCGCACCGCGGCGCTCCAGTAAGCCTGTTGCCTATACGCTTGAGCCCATGAAGCGCCGATATACGGTTGGGCGTATGAGGCCGATGACAGGCCGCGCGCCATCATTGGACTGACGCCAGGGGCCGCGCTGACCCGCGCGGCCCCCATCTCGGCATGCTAGAGCGTTTGCTGTCGAGCATGCGCCAGACGATAGAGCGCCGGCAGCACCAACAGGGTCAGCAGGGTCGAGGAGATGATCCCGCCGATGACCACGGTGGCCAGCGGACGCTGCACCTCGGCCCCGGCCCCGACGTTGAAGGCCATGGGCACGAAGCCCAGGCTGGCGACCAGGGCGGTCATCAGCACCGGTCGCAGACGCGTCAGCGCGCCTTCGCGGATGGCATGGTCGAGATCGGCGCCCTCCTGGCGAAGCGCGCGGATGAAGCTGACCATCACCACCCCATTCAGCACCGCCACGCCCGACAGGGCGATGAACCCAACGCCGGCTGAGATCGACAGGGGGAGGCCGCGCAGCAGCAGGGCCGCCACCCCGCCGGTCAACGCCAAGGGCACGCCCGAGAACACGATGGCGGCGTCCTTCACCGAGCGGAACAGGCCATAGAGCAGGCCAAAAATC
>NCDQ01000128.1:6443-12880 GCA_002280275.1 Caulobacter vibrioides
GCCGGCACGACGAGCTGCAGGCGCTTGGCCGCTGAGATCAGCTGCTCGAACGTGCCGCCGTAGCTGATCCAGTAACCAGTCGGCAGGTCGACCTCGGCGCCGACCTTCCGCTCAAGCTCGGTGATGAAAGAGCCAAGGTCGCGGCCCCGCACATTGGCGGTGACCACGACCCGGCGCTTGCCGTCCTCGCGACTGATCTGGTTGGGGCCGATCACCATCTCGATCTTGGCGACGTCTTGCAGGGGCACGAACCCGCGTGGCTGATCGATGCCGCCCGGCAGCGGGATGCGCAGACGGCCGATGTCATCGACCTTGCCACGCACCTCCTCGGGCAGTCGGACGACGACGTCGAAGCGACGATCGCCCTCGAACACCTGGCCGGTCACCGTGCCGCCGATGGCGGTGGCCACGACGGACTGGACGTCATCGACATTGAGGCCCAGTCGCGCCAACGCCGCGCGATCGGGCGTGATCTGCAACACGGGAAGGCCGGTGACCTGCTCCACGCCGACATCCGCCGCGCCCTCGACGCCCTCGACGACGCCGCCGATCTGCTTACCGATTTCCAGCAGCTGATCGAGATCGTCGCCATAGACCTTGACCGCGACATCGGCCCGCACGCCCGACAGTAGCTCGTTGAACCGCATCTGGATGGGCTGGGTGAACTCGTAGTTGTTCCCCGGCACCTTGGCGACGACCGCCTGAAGTTCGGCGACCAGTTGTGCGCGCGGTTTGCGGGGATCGGGCCAGTCCTTGCGGTCCTTCAGCATGATGAAGGTGTCGGCCACCGACGGCGGCATCGGGTCGGTGGCGACCTCGGCGGTGCCGATCTTGGCCACGACGCGATCCACCTCCGGCAAGGTCTTCACCTTGGCCTCCAGCGCCGTCTGCATGGCGATGGCCTGGGAGAGGCTGGTGCCGGGAATCCGCAGGGCGTGCATGGCGATGTCGCCCTCGTCGAGATTGGGCACGAACTCAGACCCCATTCGCGAGGCCGCCAAGCCCGCAATCGCCACCAGCACGACCGCACCTGTCACGAAGACCACGCGCAGACGCAGGGCCATCTCCAGGGCCGGTTCGTAGAACCGGCGGGCGCCGCGCATGATCGGGCTTTCCTTCTCCTCGACCTTGCCGGTGACGAACATCGCCACGGCGGCGGGCACGAAGGTCAGGGACAGCACCAGGGCCGCCGTCAGGGCGATGACCACGGTGATGGCCATGGGGTGGAACATCTTCCCCTCGACGCCGGTCAGGGCGAAGATCGGCACATAAACCAGGGTGATGATCAGCACGCCAAACAGCGAGGGCCGGATGACCTCGCCGGCGGCGCTGGCCACCAGGGAGAAGCGCTCGTCGCGTGACAGCAGACGTCCCTCGCGATGCTGCGCTTCGCCCAGACGCCGCAGGCAGTTCTCGACGATGATGACCGCGCCGTCGACGATCAGGCCAAAGTCCAGCGCTCCCAGGCTCATCAGATTGCCCGAGACCTTGGACTGCACCATCCCAGTGATGGTCAGCAGCATCGACAGCGGTATGACCGCCGCCGTGATCAGCGCCGCGCGGATGTTGCCGAGCAGCAGGAAGAGCACGACGATGACCAGGATGGCGCCTTCGACTAGGTTCTTCTCGACCGTGGCGATGGCCCGGTCGACCAGATGGGTGCGGTCGTAGATGGGCTCGGCGGTGACGCCGGCCGGCAGGGCCTTGGCGGCCTGCTCCAGGCGTTCGGCCGCCGCGCGGGCCACCGTCCGACTATTCTCGCCGACCAGCATGAAGACCGTTCCGAGCACGACCTCCTGGCCGTTCTCCGTGGCCGCGCCGGTGCGCAGTTCCTGGCCAAGCCCCACATCGGCGACATCAGCGACCCGGATCGGAACGCCGTTGCGGCTGGCGACGATGACGGCCCGCAGATCCTCGACACCCGTGGCCTGCCCAGGGACACGCACCAGGTATTGCTCGCCGTAGCGCTCGATATAGCCCGCGCCGACATTGGCGTTGTTGCGCTCCAGCGCCGAGACGACGTCGGCCATGGTCAGACCGTAGGCCGACAGCCGATCGGGAAGCGGCGTGACGTGGTACTGCCGCTCGTAGCCGCCGATGGTGTTGACCTCGGTGACGCCGGGCGTGTTTCGCAGTTGGGGCCGGATCACCCAGTCCTGCAGAGTCCGCAGGTCCTCGGAGGTCCAGGCCCGGCCATCGGGACGGCGCGCGCCGGGCTTGGCTTCGACCGTGTACATGAAGATTTCGCCGAGCCCCGTGGCGATCGGTCCAAGCTCCGGATTGAGTCCGGCGGGCAGCTGCGCGCGCGCGCTCTGCAGCCGCTCGCCGACGAGCTGGCGGGCGAAATAGATATCGGTGCCGTCCTTGAAGACGACGGTGACCTGAGAGAGCCCGTAGCGCGAGACCGATCGGGTGTACTGTAGGCCGGGCAGGCCGGCGATGGCCGTCTCGACCGGGAAGGTGATCCGCTGTTCGGCCTCGAGCGGCGAGAAGCCGGGGGCCTCGGTGTTGATCTGGACCTGGACGTTGGTGATGTCCGGCGTGGCGTCGATCGGCAGGCGCTGGAAGCTCCAGACCCCGACCGCGGCCGACACGGCGACGAGCGCCAGCACGATCCAGCGCAGCCGGATCGAGGCGGCGATGATGCGTTCAAGCATGGTCGCCCCCTTAGTGGTCGTGGCTCGCGCCGGACTTTTCGATGTCCGCGCGGATGAGGAAGGCGCCGTCGGTGACGTATTCGGAGCCTGGCTTGAGGCCGGACAGGACTTCGGTCCATTCCGGGGTCTGGCGCCCTAGCTCCAGCATCCGGACCTCGTAGGTGTCGCGCACCTTCACGAAGACGACCTGGAAGTCGCGGAAGCGTTGAATGGCCTTGGTCCGCACGGCCAGCGGGGCGACCTGCGCTCCCACCTGGAACGAGCCCTCCACGCCCATGCCGGGACGGAAGGCGCTATCGGCGCCGCCGGGCAGATGGGCATGGGCGATCAGGGTCTGGCTGACGAGGTCGGCGGTGGGCAGCACCGCCTCGACCTTGGCCATGATCTTGGTGTCGCCAGACAGGCTGCGCACCTCGACCGGCTGGCCGACACGCACCTTCTCCGCGTCACGCGGATAGACGAAGAACTCGGCATGCAGCTTGGTCGGGTCGGCGATGACGAAGATCGCCCGTTCGCCGGCCACGTCGCCCACGTTCAGGTTCTTCTCGACGATCACGCCGCTGATCGGTGCGGGGATCGAATAGGTCTGCAGGCTCTCGCTGGACTCCACGCGCGCCAGCACCTGGCCCTTGCGCACGGCTTGTCCCAACTCGCCGCGCAGGCTCATGATCCGACCCGGATACCAGGCGCGCACCTCGCCTTTGCCTTCCGGCGTGATCTCTACCCGGCCGGCCATATCGACCAGCTCGGCGATCGCCGCCGCGCCCGCGATCTCGGTCTTGACGCCGCCGGCCTTCGCCGCCGCCCCAGATATGCTGGTGCGGCCCTCGTAGGATTGGTAGCTCCAGCGGTGCGTCTGGCCTTGATAGGTCCCCGCCACCCTGACGTCGAACGAGTGGGGTTCATGCACAACGCCGCCGCCGCGCAGGTAGTCCTGCACCGGCGTGAAGGCGAAACGGTTGACCTCGCCGTCCAGCCGCGAAAGCTCGATCGACAGCTGAACGTCCTTGGGCGCGATCGGCTTGCCCTTGCGATAGGCGTAGACATGGAACTCCGGCTCCACGCCGTCCTCGAAGATCGTAACCTCCAGGGCGAAGTCGCCGTCGCGCAGCATCCGGCCGCGATGGGGGCCGCGCTCGTAGTCGCCGGCCTTGGCGGCGTGGCCTTCGGTCTCGGCGGTCTTGGGGCGCTCGCCGCAGGCCGAGACGGTCAGCGCTCCGGCCAAAGCCAGAGCCAGGGAAGCGCGAAGGCGCTTGTTCGGGCGGATCATCGGGAGGTCTCCGAGGCGGGCAGCAGGCTCGCATAGGCGCCGGTCAGGCGGTCGAGCTGGGCGCGGTCGATCTGGAAGGATTTGAGGACGGCGAGCCGTCGGGCGCGGGCGTCGATCAAGGCCTTCTGGGCCTCGATGACATCGAGATACGAAAAGCCGCCGCGATTGAAGCCGTCCCGGACGAGATCGACCGTTCGGGCGTTGGCCGGCACGATCTCCGTCTCGATGCGGCGAGCCTCGCCCGCCTTCTGGGCCAGTGAAGCCTGGACGGCGGCGATCTTGCGCTCGAACACCGCCTTGGCCCCGATCAGGTCGAGGTCGGCGGCGGTCTGGGCGGCGCGCGCCTGGTCGATGGCGCCGCGATTGGTGTCGTAGCGCCCCAGCGGGATCGAGCCCCCGACGATGGCGGCCACGTCGCCGCCGTCGTTCAGATAGCGCAAGCCCGCGCGCCAGGTCGGGTCCTGGATGGCCTTGCTTTCCTCGACGCGGACCTTGGCGGCGGCGACGCCGCGCTGGGCTTCGAGCAGGGCTAGATCGGTGGCCGACGGCGGACCGGCGACCTGGTCGGCAACCGCGACGTCTTCCAGCGTGGCGGGATCGACCTCGACCTCGGCGCCGCCCCAGAAAGCGGCCAGAGCGCGCCGGGCGTTGGCGGCCCTGGCCTGCGTCTCCTCAAGGGCGATGCGGGCTTCGGCGACCTGGGCGTCGGCGCGGGCGCCAGCGAACAAGGGATCTCGGGCCGCGCGCACGCGGCGACTGACCTCGGCTTGCGCGCGCTCGGCGAGCTTCAGCCGGTCCGCCGCGAGCCGGACCTCCGCTTCGGCGGCGACCGCCTCGATCCAGGCCAGCTCGACGTCATGCAGCAGGTCGAGCACCCGGACATCGTCGCGCAGGCGGACCTGGGCGATATCGCTGCGGGCCAGAGCCGCGCGCGCGGCGCGCTTGCCGCCGCGCTCGTGGCTCTGCTGGTAGTAGACCGTGGCCTGGGCGCGATTGACCAGCGAATAGGAGCCTGTGCCGGTCAGGTCCTCGACTTCGACGCCGACGACGGGGTTGGGGCGGACGCTGGCTTGGCGAACGCCAGCCTCGGCCGCGTTCAGGCGCGAGCGTAGAGCGGGGCGCGCGGGGTCGGCCTTGGCCGCGCGCGACAGAGCCTCGCTGAGGCCGAGGGGCTGCGCATAGGTGGAAACGGGCGCCGCCAGGGCAAGCGCCGTGGCGAGCAGCCAGGACCGCATTGCGCGGCCTTGGTGGAGGGCGGACATGGGTGATCCTCGAACGTGCGGGGGCGCGGCCTTGGAAGGCCACACGGCTTAGGCGACGTAGGTGAGGATCGACTTCGGAGGACGGTCTTGCGGGGGCGCGCCGATGCCCCGTCGCAGGTTGTCGCGCGGCGCAAAGCGCGGTGCGGGCGAAACCCAGGGCGAAGGCGCCCGCGCCGTCAACGCAAGGCTCTGGATCGAGGTGTTGTCGTGGTGGTGATGGTGATGCGCGCCGGGCGGCGGCGACTCCGTGGTGGCGCGGTCTTCGTCGCCATCGCCTTGGTCGCCGTCAACGCCATCACCGTTGGGATGGTGGTCGGCGCCGGCGTTGTCGTGGTCGCGCCCATGATCGTCCATGGTCACCAGCGGGCCGGCGAAGGCATTGGCGGCGTGACTGTGACCCGCCTCATGCAGCAGTTGGTCGACGGCGGCGATCGGGGTCTGGACGACGAGCAGGGTCATGAGCACGGCGGCGATGACCGCCATGGCCCGAGCCAGCCCATTGTCCGCGCGCACGATCAAGACGCCTCCGATGCAGAGATGGTATTGTCGCGCTTGTCGATGGCGGCGGCAATGGGGCGCGCGGTCACGCCATGATCCCCCTGAGGGCCTGCGCCGCGAGAATAAGACCCACGAGGGTGATCAACAGGCCCGAGGCGTAAGGGGCGCGGCGCGCGAACGCCGCGAACGCGCCTGAGAACCGCTTCTCGGCGTGACGCACGCCGAGCGCGGCCAGGACGCCGACCGAGACCATGGTCACCGCCAGACCGATCGAGAAACACAGCACCAGGGTCGCGCCCAGGGCGACCTGCTTCAGCTGCAAACAAAGCAGCAGGACGGTGATCGCCGCGGGACACGGGATCAGGCCGCCCGTGAGGCCAAAGAGGATAATCTGGCCCGTGGTGACGTCACGACCGGCGAACCGGCGCTTGATGTCGTTGGCATGGGCCCGCGCGTGGGCGTCCTGGAAGCCGGGCGAGGAGACGTCCAGACCGTCGTGGTCATGATGGTGGCCGTCCTCGCTGTAGTCGACATCGAAGTCATGGCTGTGGTGGCCATGGGCGATCGACAGACGAGCTGAAAAGGTGTGCGGCTCGGGGATCGGCGTCGTCGATTCCAGGAATCCGTCCTTGGCCAGACCGTCTCTGACGGCGAACTTGAAGACCTGACGCGCGCCGTCTTCGCGCGTCGTCGTCACCGTCACTTCCGAAGCGCGCGGCAGGTGGCCGGTCCGGGCCGCCAGGCGGAACA
>NCDQ01000592.1 GCA_002280275.1 Caulobacter vibrioides
AAGCCCGAGATTTCTCGTCCGATCACACCGGGGTCGACAACGAAGATCGCGCGGCGACTGTAGCGCGCCAGGGCATGGGCTGCGCCCCATGTGTCGGCCATCGCGATCTGCGACTGCAGGCCGACTTTCTCGAGCCGAGCGCGGATGTCGATCAGCATCTTCTCTTCGCCGCCCCGAAGATGCGCAGCGCCCGTGGCGTCGATCACCAAGCCGTCGGACCCGTCGGCAGCGGCGATGGGTGAGTAGAGCCGTTGGGCCCAGAGGGCCAGACGGTGCAGCGCGCCCGCGTCGCCGGCTTCGTCGAGGTCATGTAGCAAAAGTCCTGGGACCATGGCGGTGGCTTGGGCCACGGCTTGGCCGACGCGCAGGCCGGCCTGCGCCGCCGCCCTGTTCAGGCTGGCCACGGCGCGGCGTCGTCCGACCCGCCCGACCATGACGACGGGAACGTCAGGCGGCGACGCGCTCTTGCCCAGGCTGCGTCGGAGCCGATCGGTCGGCCACTGAGGCAGGAAGACGGAGATGACCCTTGGCGTCACAGGCTTCAATCTCAATATCGAAAGGTTCGCCACCGCGGCAACGCATAAGCTCAAGAAGCCAACGGGCACGGCCCACGCCGGCGGTTGGGAGGGGAGAGGAGGGGAGGGCTGAAACCCTCCACCGCGTGGTCGCCGCCGTCGGCTGGCCCAGGTCGGCCGCGTCTGCGGTGCGCCGCCATCTTCGGATGGCGATGGCCATCTGACCGCTTCTTTCGGCCGCCAGCTGCAAGCGTCTGGAAGCTGTCATCGAGAGCTTGGCGACCTCGCCGACGACGCCGGCAAGGCCCCGATACTTAAGACCCTCTTCCATCGCGCCCAGGATCGCCGCCTCGTCGCCGGCTTCGGCGAAGATCACCCGCTTGGGCGGGAGCCCAGCCTGAGCCAACGCCGGCGCGAAGAGATCTCGCTGCCGCAGACACCACAGCACCGGTCCATCTGCCCGCGCCAAGATGCCCGCCGCAAAGCTCGCTGCAGCGGCGCCATGAAGTGCGCCTTCTGCGCCGCCCGCGACCTCATGCAACGCGCCCATGGCCAGGCCCTGACCGGGAAGGCGCTCATCGATCACGCCCACCCCGAAAGGCAGCACCCGACCGCTGGCGCAGTCGGCCAGTTCGATAAGGCGGACCTGACGCCTGAGCGCGTCGAGCGCGGCGGGTGAGCGGTGAATAGACATGAGCACCTAACGAGTAGGTTCTATCTTTGTTCTTGTGCGGCGGATGGAGTCAACGGCGGGTGCGACCGGGTTTGACGCCCAAGCTTTGCGATTCGTTCGGCGGCGTAAGGGCTTGCGCGGACTCAAGTATTTTTTGTCGCAGCCAGCGTCATGGCCGGCAGGCAGGCTCTGCAGGGGAACCGCGCGGCGTCTTTCACTTTCATCATCTAAC
>NCDQ01000593.1 GCA_002280275.1 Caulobacter vibrioides
CAGCCAGACCCCTGTTGCGACCACGGCAAGGCGATGTCGGCCAAGGCCTGCGCCAAGGCCTGCGCCACCAGTTGCGCGCTGGCGGTCGGGGTGCCCGGCGACGCGGCGATCAGCCATTCGCCGATCGTCTACCGCGTCGAGGTCAGTTGGTCCAACACCAGCGGCCAGACCCACGATCCCATCCCGGAAGATCCTCCTCCAAGATCGCTGATCTAGCGACCGGCCAAGCGCCGGTCTGACGCTTCCGCGCCCGCCGTCGTGCATCCCACACCCGGCCAAGCGCGCGGTCGCTTGCCCGCTCGCGGGCGCTTCAGATCACGATTTTCAAGGAACGATTCCATGACTCTTCGCACCACGATGCTGGCCGCCTTGGCCGCCGGCCTGACCTTCGCCGCCTCGGCCGCCCTGGCCGCCAAGCCCGCGCCTTGCAGCCACCTGCAGGCCCAGTCCCCGCCGTCCAATCCCAAGGACGTTTTCCGGACCGCCCTGCGCATCTGCGACATACCGGCCAACTGCGGGATGATGTCGATGATGGCCGGCCCGGCTTCCCCGGCCAAGCCTGAAGCCACGGGCCCGACCCGCTAGGATCGGCTGAACCGGGCGGCGGGCGATCCCCTCCCGTCGCCCGCTCGGTCGGCTCCGGCGGACTGGCTGCAACCGCTCCGCCGGAGCGCCTCTCCCCTTCTCGCGCGGCGGCCGACGCCGCGCGCTACGCGACAGGATCTTCTGTTCAATGCGCTTCATACTGCTTCTGGCGGGCAGCCTTAGCCTGGCCAGCGCGGCCCAGGCTGGCCCTCTGACCTTCGAAGCCGCTCAGCGGCTGGCCCTGCAGTCACCGGCTCTGGATGGAACCGCCGCCGATCTGGAGGCCGCCAAGGCCCAGGGACGGGCGGCCGGCAAGTTGCCCGATCCCAGGTTACGGCTGGGTCTGGACAATGCCCCGATCTCCGGACCGCCGGCCGGGACGTTCGGCGGCGACAGCATGACCATGGTCAGCGTCGGCTTGATGCAGGATCGGCCCAGCGCCGCCAAGCGCGAGGCCGCGCGTCGAGCCGCTTCGGCCGAGGTCTCGACCGCCGGCGCCCGCCAGGCGCTGGTGGCGCGCGAGACGCGGCTGGCCGTCGCCCTGGCCTGGATCGATCTCTACTACACCGACCAGAAGCTGGCCGCGCTCGCCGCGGTCGAGAAAGCGATCACGCCGCTGCGCGACACCGCGCCGGCTGCCTTGACGGCTGGCGACGCTCGCCCGGGCCAGACCCTGGAAGCGCAACAGAAGCTCGCCCTGCTGGCCGATCGGCGCAGCGAACTGCTGGCCGACCGCGCCCGCGCCGCCGCCGAACTGACCCGCTGGACCGGAGAGCCAGGGCCACAACCAATCGGACCGGCGCCCGATTTTCCCATCGACCCCGAGACGCTGCGGCGACATGGTGTCGCTAGGAGTGACCTTCGGCCTACCACTGTTTGGCCAATCCCGGCGCGAACCGCTAATCGCCGCCCAGAGCGCGCGGGTTCGCGGCGCGGAGAGCCAGAAGGCGGCGGGCGCGCGCCAACTTCTCGCCGCGCTGGAGAGCGACCTCGCAGACCACCAGATGCACCATGAGCAGTTGGCGAGGGCCCAAGAGACCTTGGCGCCGCTGGCCCAGCAGCGCGCCGACCTGGAGACCGCCAGCTACGGCGCCGGGCGCGCCAGCCTGACCGACGTGCTCGGCGCTCTGCTCGATCTGGCCGAGACCAAGCTTTCGATCCTCGACCGCCAAGCCCTCGTCACGCGCGACAGCGCCAAGATCAACCTGACCTATGGAACCGCGTCATGAGTCGCGCCACGACCCTTTCGCCCCGATCCCTGATCGCGGGCGCCGCCGCCATCGCCCTTCT
>NCDQ01000129.1 GCA_002280275.1 Caulobacter vibrioides
CTCGGCGATGAAGATCTTCTCGGCCGCCGCCAGGATCTCGCCCCGGCGCAAGTGCCCGTCGCCTTTCGGCTTTCGAGCGGACTTGTGCGGCTTTTTAAGAACGACGGTCACGAACCTAGCTTCCCCTCAGTATCCCCCGACGGAACACTAAACGGGAATCACTCAGCCGTCGCAACCCGTCTGTGAGGGCATGTCGCGCACCGCCCAGCCGGGAACAAAACCCGAAAACGCGTATTTTTTAATTTGACACGCTTGGGTTGAGACTCCGTTATCTGCTCCCGTTGGGGCGATCAGCGTATCCAGGGGCATCCATGGCGCGCGAAGTTAGACGGCTGGAACCGGCGCTTGCGCCGGCGAGCGGACCTGTGTCCGCAGACGACATCGAAACGCTCGGGAACACCTTCGTCGCCACCGCGCCCGAACGCGACGGCGCTCATCGTCCGCTATCCCAGACGCAAGTCTCAGGGGTCGCCATCGCCGGGCTCCTCGCAGCGCTGGGCGTCGCCCTTGCGCCGATAGAGGCCTTGGCGGCGGCGCACCATCTCTTCTTTGCCGTTTTCCTGCTGGGGGGTCTGACCCGTCTCGCCGCGGCGATGACGCCTTTGCCCGCCCGCAGCGCGCCGGCGTCGCCGCCAGACGCTGACCTTCCGAGCTACACAATCATCACTCCGCTCTATCGCGAGGCGGAGGTGCTGCCGGAGCTTGTCGAGAGCCTGGCCGCGATCGACTACCCGCAAGACCGCCTGCAAGCGCTGATCGTGCTGGAGGCCGACGACGAGAGCACTCGCGCCGCCGCCCGGGCGCTGGACTTGCCAAGCTTCATCCAGGTGCTTGTGGTTCCCCCGGGAACCCCCAAAACCCACTTGGTGGTGATCTACGACGCCGAGGACATGCCCGACCCGCAGCAACTTCGCGAGGCGGCCGCCCGGTTCGCCGCCGCCGACGCCCGCCTGGCCTGCCTGCAAGCGCCGCTGCGGATCGAGGACCCCGGCTTCTCGCTCTTCCTGCCGTCGCAGTTCCGGCTTGAGTACGCCGCCCATTTCGAGGTGCTGCTGCCGGCCCTGGCGCGCTGGGGTCTGCCGTTTCCGCTCGGCGGCACCAGCAATCATTTCAAGGCCGCCCCCTTGCGCGAAATCGGCGCGTGGGACCCGTACAATGTGACCGAGGATGCGGACATCGGCTTCCGGCTAGCGGCGGCGGGCTACCGTCTCGACGTGATCCAGCGCCCCACCTGGGAGACCGCGCCAACGACGCCGGAGCAGTGGTTCCCGCAGCGGGCGCGCTGGATCAAGGGCCATATGCAGACCCTGGCGGTGCACGCGCGCGGTCCGCTCCCGACGCAACCGCGCAACGCCATCGCGCTGGTCCTGACCCTGGCCCAGTCGGTCGCCGCCTCGCATCTGCATGGCCCCGTCATGGCGGTGGCCGTCGCCTGGGCGCTTATCGACTTCCTGCCCGATGCGGCCTTTCACATCCCGCCCCACGATCTGACGCTCTACATGCTGGGATGGAGCGCGGCCGCGCTCGCCGGCGCCCGAGGCGTGCTGCGCGCGGGCGGCCAGCCCAGGTGGCTGCACCTGCTGGGCATGCCCGCCTATTGGCTGTGCCAGAGCCTTGCGGCGGTCAAGGCGCTGCATCAGTTCATCGTCGCGCCGCACCACTGGGACAAGACCCTGCACGTACCCCGCTCTGGACCTTCGCACGCCTAAGGCGGTATTGGCGGGCGATGGCACCGAAGATCGCTCCCGCCCCCATCGTCATGCGCACCACCGGCTGGGCCGACTACGCCCTGCTGGACAGCGGCCACGGCAAGAAGCTGGAGCGCTATGGGCGCTACACGGTCGTGCGCCCCGAGCCGCAGTGCTTCTGGGCGCCGCGCCTGGACCAGAAGGTGTGGGACAACGCCGACGCGGTCTTTGATCCCACCGACGAGGACGAGGCCGGCCGCTGGCGCTTCAAGGGCAAGCCGATCGAGAAGTTCGATCTGGGGTGGGGTCAGGCGAAGTTCCACGGCCAGTTCACGCCGTTCCGCCACCTGGCCTTCTTCCCCGAGCAGGCCGCCAACTGGGCCTGGCAGGACGAGCGGGTGCGGGCGCTGTGCGCAAGCTCAGGTCCTCAGCCCAAGGTGCTGAACTTGTTCGGCTATACAGGTGTGGCCTCACTGGTCTGCGCCGCCGCTGGCGCGGCCGTCACCCACGTGGACGCCTCCAAGAAGTCGGTCGGCTTTGCGCGTGAGAACGCCGCCTTTGCGGGCCTGGCCGACAAGCCGATCCGCTGGATCGTCGAGGACGCCCGCAAGTTCGTGGCCCGCGAGGTTCGGCGCGGCAACACGTACGACGGCATCATTCTGGACCCGCCCAAGTTCGGCCGCGGCGCCGACGGCGAGGTCTGGCGCCTGTTCGAGGACCTGGCCGCCCTGACCAAGGACTGCGCGGCCCTGCTCAGCGAGGACGCCTCGTTCCTGCTGATGAACGCCTATGCCGCCCGCGTCTCCGGCGCGGCGATGTCGGGCCTGCTGGCCCAGGAGCTGCAAGGGCGCGGCGGCGTCATCGACTGGGGCGAGCTGTCCCTCGTCGAGGAAAAGGGCGACCGGCAGATCGGCCTGTCTTTCTTCGCGCGCTGGTCGTCTGAAGGCTGAGGGACATGAACACCAAGACCGTCACCTCCCTGACCAACACCACCGTCAAGGCCGTCCGCGCCCTGCACATGCGCAAGGAGCGCGAGGAGAGCGGCCTCTTCCTAGCCGAGGGCCTGAAGATCGTCATCGAGGCGATCGACTGCGGCCACGCGCCCAAGATCGTCATGTACGGCCCGGACGCCGCCGACCATCCGATGCTGAAGAAGGCCGTCGCCGCGTGCCTGAAGGCCGGCGGCGAAGTCATTGAGGTCAATCGCGAAATCCTCGAGAAGGTCTCGCGCCGTGACAACCCGCAGGCCGTGGTCGCTGTCTTCCGCCAAGTCTTCACGCCGCTGTCGGCCATCGTGCCTGAGAGCGCCCCCTGCTGGGTGGCCATGCAGGCCGTCCGCGATCCCGGCAACCTCGGCACCGTCATCCGCACCGCCGACGCGGCCGGCTGCGGCGGGGTAATCCTGGTCGGCGACTGCGTCGATCCCTATTCGGTCGAGGGCGTCCGCGCGACCATGGGCTCGATCTTCGCCGTGAAGATCGCCAAGGCCACGATCCCTGAGTTCCTGGCCTGGCGCGAAACCTGGCCCGGCAGCGTGGTGGGGACGCTCCTGACCGCCACCGTGGACCACAAGAGCGCCGACTATGTGAAGCCGTCGCTGATCTTGATGGGCAACGAACAACAGGGCCTGCCGCCTGAGCTGGCGGCGGCATGCGACGTGAACGTCAAGATCCCGATGCGCGGCCGGGCCGACAGCCTGAACCTGTCGGTGGCGACGGGGATCATGATCTATACGGTGACGGGGTAGAGCCGATCATAAACTCCTCCCCCTAGCGGGGGAGGTGGCGCGAAGCGCCGGTGGGGGAAGTTCTGCGGATCTGGCCTCTTTCCCCTCCGTCGCCTCTTCGAGCCGACACCTCCCCCGCTAGGGGGAGGATTTGGCCAGCGAAACCCTCACGTCCCCCTCGGCTTCGCCCGCGTCACCGGAGCGGCCGCCGCCGGATCATCCGGCCACACGTGCCGGGGATAGCGCCCCTTCATCTCGACCTTCACCTCGCGCCAGGAGCCTTTCCAGAAGCCGGGCAGGTCCTTGGTGATCTGGATCGGGCGGTGGGCGGGCGACAGCAGCGAGAGCGTCAGCGGGACCTTGCCGCCGGCGACGCTGGGGTGCTCGGAGAGGCCGTAAAGCTCGCCGACCCGCACCTCGACGCGGGGTCCTCCTTCAGCGGAATAGTCGATGGCGAAGCTGTTGCCGGTCGGGGCCTCAAAGCGAGCGGGCAACAGCATGTCCATCTTCCGCTGCAGGTCCCAGGGGACGAGCGTCTTCAGCGCATCGTGCAACGTGCCTTCGTCCAGGCTGGATAGCGACGAGCGCCCCGCCAGCAGCGGCTCCAGCCATTCGTCGAGGCGGTCGATCAGCGCGGCTTCCGACAGATCGGGCCAGTCCTCGCCGTCGACCACGCGCAGGAAGGCCACGCGGTCCAGCAGCGCCCTGCCCCGCTCACCCAGGCGCAGGGCCGACAGTCCCTCGGCCCGGACCTGGTCCAGCAGCGCGCCGGCGATCATCGCCGGATCGGGGTTCTCGACCAGCCGCTCTTCCAAAACGAGCTTGCCCAGGCGCAGCAGGCGCTTGGCGCGCACCTTGCCGCCGGTAGTGTCCAGGCGGTCCTCGGCGACTAGGCGATCGGCGAAGGTCTCGCGGAGGTCCGCCTCGTCGACGGCGGCGGCCAGCAGGATGCGGTCGCGGCTGTCGCCGCCGCCTAGCTCGCCGACCGCCAGCCAGGCCTCGCGGGCCAGCGGATCGGTCGGTTCGAGATAGACGCCGCGCCCACCGGCCAGTTGGAACTCGCCGGGCTTGCCGCGCGCCTTGGCCACCCGCTCGGGATAGGCCTCGGCCAGCAGCAACCCAATCTCGAGCGGCCTTGCGCCCGAAGGCCTGCCGGCCGCGCGCGCCCATCGCTCGACCAGGGCCAGGGCGTCGCGACCGCGTGGCGAGCGATCCCGGTGAAGGCCTTCCAGCCGCCGCCGCAGGTCGACATCGCGGCCGCCCAGCCCTTGCTCGGTCAGCACGGCGGCGATCTCGGCCGCCTCGCGGGCTTGGCCCGAGGCCGCGCCCCGCGCGACCATGTGCGCCAGACGCGGCGGCAGCGGCAGGTCGGCGAGCGCCTTGCCGTGGGCGGTCAGGTCGCCCTGCGCGTCCAGGGCCTGCACCCGGCTCAGCAGCGTCCGCGCCTCGGCGAAGGCTGCGGCGGGCGGCGGGTCGAGGAAGGTCAGGTCGCCAGGGTCCTTGGTCCCCCAGCGCGCCAGATCCAACGCCAAGCGCGACAGGTCCGCCTCCAGGATTTCGGGCCGGGCGAAGGCCGGCAGCGACCGGGTCTCGGGCTCGTCCCACAGGCGGTAGCAGACGCCGGGCTCGGTGCGGCCGGCGCGGCCACGACGCTGGTCGGCGGCGGCGCGGCTGACGCGCACGGTCTCCAACCGCGTGATGCCGGAGGCCGGATCAAAGCGCGGCACACGCGCTTGGCCCGCATCGATCACCACCCGAACGCCCTCGATGGTCAGGCTGGTCTCGGCGATCGAGGTGGCCAGCACGACCTTGCGCCGCCCGGCCGGGGCCGGCGAGATCGCGCGATCCTGCGCCGCCGGCTCCAGTGCGCCATACAGCGGCGCGATATCGACGTCGGGCCGGCGCAGGCGCTCGTTCAGCCAGCTTTCCGCTCGCCGGATCTCGCCCTGCCCCGGCAGGAACACCAGAATCGAGCCGGTCTCCTCGGCCAGAGCGCGCTCGACGGCGCGGCCGACCCGCTCCTCCAGCCGCTGGCGCTCATCGCGGCCGAGGTAGCGGGTGTCGACCGGGAACATGCGGCCCTGGCTCTCGACGATGGGCGCGTCATTCAAGAGCGAGGAGATACGGGCGCCGTCCAGCGTCGCCGACATGATCAGCAGCCGCAGATCCTCACGCAGCACGCTCTGGACGTCGCGGGCGAAGGCCAGCCCCAGATCGGCGTCCAGACTGCGCTCGTGGAACTCGTCGAACAGCACGGCGGCGACCCCGTCCAGGCCGGGGTCGTCGAGAATCATGCGGGTGAACACGCCCTCGGTGACCACCTCAATCCGCGTCCTGGCCGAGACTTTCGACTGGAGCCGCACGCGGAAGCCGACTGTATCGCCAACGGATTCGCCTAGATTGGACGCCATGCGCGCGGCCGCCGCGCGGGCGGCCAGGCGCCTTGGCTCCAGGACAATGATCTTTCGCCCTTCGACCCACGGCGCGTCCAAGAGCGCCAAGGGAACAGCGGTGGTCTTGCCCGCGCCGGGGGGCGCCACCAGCACGGTCGCGTTGTTTGCGAGCAGCGCCGCCTTCAGCGCGGGCAGGACATTCTCGATCGGCAGCATTGGGTGGAGGCATAGCCCCTGAAATCGCATCCGTCACCGCAAGGCGTTGCGCGACGACGCCTCTCTGACTAACGTCCGCCCCCAATGCCTGACCGGCGGGGGTTCGCTGGTCGTTGGGGAAACGCACACATGGCCGGAAACAGGCTATTTTTGAAAAAGTCGATTGCGAGCATCCAGAAGGAGGCCGCGCATAGCCAGCTTAAGCGTACGCTGGGTCCCATCAACCTGATGAGCCTGGGCGTCGGCGCCATCATCGGCGCCGGCATCTTCGTGCTGACGGGTCAGGTGGCCTCGGCCAACGCCGGTCCCGCCATCATGCTGTCGTTCATCGTCGCGGGCATCGCCTGCGCCCTGGCCGGCCTGTGCTACGCCGAACTGGCCTCGACCATGCCGGTTTCGGGCTCCGCCTACACCTACGCCTACGGCACCCTGGGCGAGGTTTTCGCCTGGATCATGGGCTGGCTGCTCGTGCTCGAGTACGGCGTGGCCGCCTCGACCGTCGCGGTCGGCTGGTCGGGCTATGTGGTCAGCACCCTGCACGCCTTGGGGATCAACTTCCCAATGATCCAGGTCGCCGGCGCTGACGCGCCGATGTGGGCGACGCCGCTGATCCAAGCCGTGGCCGCACCCGGCGGCGGCACGATGTTCGCCATGACCGGCACGCTGAATCTGGTGGCCGCGATCGGCATCGCCATGGTCTCGGCCCTGCTGGTGGTCGGCGTCAGCGAGTCCGCCAACGTCAACAACGCCATCGTGGTCATCAAGGTGATCGTGCTGGTGACGTTCATCGCGGTCGGCGCGCAGTACATCAATCCGGCCAACTGGCACCCCTTCATCCCCGAGCCGACCGGTCAGCCCGGCGAGTTCGGCATCGGCGGCATCTTCCGCGGCGCCGCCATCATCTTCTTCGCCTATGTCGGCTTTGAAGCCGTTTCGACCGCCGCCGCCGAAGCCAAGAACCCCTCGCGCGATGTGCCGATCGGCATCCTGGGCGCGCTGGTGATCTGTACGCTGATCTACATGGCCGTCGCGGCCGTGATGACCGGCGTGGTGCCCTTCCGTGAACTGGCCAGCCCGGCCCCGATCGCTGTCGCCATCGACCGCATGGGCCTGGAATGGGCCGATATCCCGTACGCTGCGGCCGAGGGCGGCAAGCTGAACCTGATCAGCTTCGCCATCAAGATCGGCGCCATCACCGGCCTCTCCTCGGTCATGCTTCGCCATCGCCGCCTCGTTCCTGCCGATCAGCCTGCTGGGCGACCTGGTGTCGCTGGGCACCGCCGTCGCCTTCTCGATCGTCTGCTTGTCGGTGATCTATCTGCGCATCAAGCACCCCGACCTGCCGCGTCCGTTCAAGGTTCCAGGCGGCATGTTCACCGCCGCTGCGGGCATCGCGGCCTGCTTGTTCCTGGCCTTCCAGAACTTCCAGCCGATGATCGTTCACGCGATGAACGACAACCCGCTGCCGCTGATGATCCTGGGCGGTTACGCCGCCGTCGGCGCGGTCATCTACATCGCCTACGGCTTCTGGCACTCGAAGCTGGCCAAGGGCATCGACATCACTGAGGACACCGACATGAACTCGCCCGCCGAGGCGATGGGTCGTGGCGTGGACGACGTGAAGTAACAGCGCCACCCCGGTGGACAACTGAAGGCCCGGGAGTGATCCCGGGCCTTCTTCATTTGGGCTGAGCCTGCGTCTATGTTGCGCGCAGCCAAGGAGTTTCCATGACCCAGACCATGCCGATCGGCGCCGTGATCGCCCCGGTCACCCCGCTGCAGCAGAACTGCACGATCGTCTGGTGCGCGAAGACGATGAAAGCGGCGGTCATCGATCCAGGCGGCGAGGTCGACCGTCTGCTGAAGGCCATCGCCGACAAGGGCCTGACCCTGGAGAAGATCTGGATCACCCATGGCCACATGGACCACGCCGGCGGCGCGGCCGAGCTGAAGGCGCGAACCGGCGTACCGATCGAGGGCCCCCACAAAGACGATCAGTTCTGGATCGACCGCATCCAGGACAGCGGCGAAATGTACGGCATGCCCGAGGCCCGGATCTTCGTTACCGACCGTTGGCTGGACGACGGCGACAAGGTCACCCTGGGCGAGACCGAGTTCGAGGTCTTTCACTGCCCGGGCCACACGCCCGGACACGTCGTCTTCTTCCACCGTGAGACCAAGTTCGCCCAGGTCGGCGACGTCCTGTTCCAGGGCTCGATCGGCCGAACAGACTTTCCGATGGGCAACCACCAGGACCTGATCGACTCGATCACCCAGAAGCTGTGGCCGTTGGGCGAGGACGTGCGCTTCGTACCGGGCCATGGCCCCATGTCGACCTTCGGCGCCGAGCGGCGCGGCAATCCCTTCGTTGGGGACCGGGTTGTCGCGGCGATGAAGGCGCAAGGCGCCGGCTTCACGATCCCGAAAAACAATTCTCCCGGCTAGGCAGGCCTGAGACGTCTCGTCGCGGACTGGGTTGCGCGGCTGTTTCAGCCGTGAAATCTCAACGTGACCGGCGCGTGACAGGAAATTGGCATGGAAAACGTCCAAAACGCTGTCCAAAGCGAGCTCGAGGCCGTCCGCGGGGCGCCCTCACGGATCCTGATCGTCGATGACGACCCAGGCATACGCGACGTCGTGTCCGACTTTCTCGCCAAGCACGGCTATGTGGTCGAGACCGCCCAGGATGGCCGCACGATGGAGCAGGTTCTGGCGCGAGGTCCGATCGACCTGATCGTTCTCGACGTCATGCTGCCCGGCGAAGACGGCTTGGCCATTTGCCGCCGGCTTTCCGCGACCCCGGAAGCGCCCGCCATCATCATGCTGTCGGCGATGGGCGAAGAGACCGATCGCATCGTTGGTCTGGAGCTGGGCGCCGACGACTACCTGCCCAAGCCCTGCAACCCGCGCGAGCTGTTGGCCCGCGTCCGCGCCGTGCTGCGTCGACGCCAGGAACCCCGAGCTGTCGATGACGCGATGGGCGCGGCCTGCGAATTCGCCGGTTGGCGCCTCGACCTCGTCCGTCGCGAGCTGCGCTCACCGCAATCGGTCGTGGTGAATCTGTCGAGCGGCGAGTTTTCGCTGCTGCGCGCCTTTGTGGAGCGCCCCCAACGGGTCCTGACCCGCGACCAACTCCTGGACCTCGCGCGGGGGCGAGACAGCGATGCCTACGACCGCGCGATCGACGTCCAGATCAGCCGTCTGCGCCGCAAGCTCGATGATGGCGGGGGTAGCGAACTGATCCGCACTATCCGCAGCGAAGGCTACATGTTCACCGCTAAGGTTGTGCGCACGCCATGATTTTGTCCCGGCGCGGCGCGCCGCTGTTCGTGCAAGCGCTGGAACTGGTGATCGTCACCCTGGTGGCGGCCCAGCTGATCTCGATCGCGGTTATATTCACCCTGCCCCCGCCGCCGCCGGAGTTCTACCGGTCCAGCGAGATCATCAGGGCGCTCAAGACCGGGCAATCGGTTCAACCGCGCGACGGTCGGCTTCTGGTCGTCAAGCAAGGCGGCTCGATCCGCATCGGAAACCCCGAGACGTCACGTCGCGCCGACTTCAAGGCCGGCATCGGCAAGGCCCTGGGCGTTCCGGCAAGCCGTATCGAGCTGCAGATCGACAACGGCCCGCGCTTCTTCGTTCGCCGCACGCCCGTGACGCCTCCCAGACCGGACGCGCCGCCGCAGGGCAGCGGCCAGCCGGGCGCTCGCGAACCCTTCGCCCGCGAAGGCGGTGCGCCGGGCGGCGGCAACGGGCGCAGCGCTCAGGCCCGGGACGAGCCCCTGATCTTTGGCGACTTCAAGGTCGGCGTCCGGCAAAGCGACGGTCACTGGCTGGTCGTTGAGCCCAAGCCCACCCTGCGCTTCGACAGCTGGCAGCAGCGCATTCTGCTGATCCTGCTGCTCTCGGTGATCGCCGTGACGCCGTTGGCCTGGCTGTTCGCCCGTCGGCTCGCCCAGCCCATCACCGCCTTCGCCGACGCCGCCGAACGCCTGGGCAAGGACCCGCGCACCCCACCGCTCAACATGACCGGATCGGGCGAGGTCGTGGCCGCCGTCAACGCCTTCAACATGATGCAGGAGCGCTTGCGCCGCTACGTCGAGGATCGCACGGCCATGGTGGGCGCGATCGCCCACGACCTGCGGACGCCCTTGACGCGCCTGAAGTTCCGCATCGAGGCCGTCCCTGAAGATATCCGCCCGAAGCTGGCCGCCGACATCGATCAGATGGAGGCGATGATCTCCGCCACGCTGGGCTTTGTGCGCGACACCAATCGGCCCGCCGTACGCACCAAGCTGGAGCTGTCCTCGCTCCTAGAGAGCGTTATCGACGAGGCGGCCGAAACCGGGGGTGACGCGACGGTCGACCGGGCCGAGAAGACGGTGATCGAAGGTGACCCGGTGGCGTTGAAGCGACTCGTGTCCAACCTTGTCGAGAACGCCTTAAAGTACGGCGGCCGCGCCCGTGGTCGGGTGTTTTCCGAGGACGGCATGGCGATCCTCGAGAT
>NCDQ01000130.1:0-11343 GCA_002280275.1 Caulobacter vibrioides
GCCAATGATAAGCCCCACCATACCAACACCAAAGAGGAGTCCCATAAATGGCGGTAAACCAACGAAGTGTGCGAGTGGTGGCAGCATGAACGAGAGAAAGGCCGCACCAATAACCACGCGCTCCGAACGAGAGAGACGGACTGTTTCGTAGCTCGCCGGCTCCTCATCTTTAGTGTCCCCCACTATTTGTCGCGCAAACAAATAGGTACTCACTAAGAGAATTGAAAATGCTGGCAAGAAGCCCCACGTGATAATCTCAAGCGCTGTAAACTTACCCGCGAGCCAAATCATAATCGTCGTCACATCCCCGACTGGTGAGAAGGCCCCGCCGGCGTTGGCCGCGAACGCTCCGGCGACCTCGGTCTCGGCCTTGTCCACCGCCGTCCAGGCCGCGCTGTTGATGACCGCAGCGAACGCGATCTTGTCGAACAGCGCCTGGATGGAAAGCGCGCTGGTCAGGTCCAGCTCGTCGCGCGTCGGCGCGTGCAGCACAACGCCGTCGGGCCAAGCCACGCGCCGCAGCTCTAGCCCGACCTGGCCAGCTCCCCCCGTGACGAGGATTTGGATAGGATCAGCCATTCACGGCCACGCCGAGGCGCTGGGTGGCGTAGCGGCCATCCAGGATTTCCTGCCACCAGTCTTGGTTTTCTAGATACCAGCGCACGGTCTGCTCGATACCTTGCTCGAAGGTCACGGCCGGCTCCCAGCCAAGGTCGGCGCGGATCTTCGACGCGTCGATGGCGTAGCGGTGATCGTGGCCCGGGCGATCAGTCACATAGGTGATCTGCTCGGCGTAGGCCTTGCCGTCGGCGCGCGGGCGAAGCGTATCCAGAATGCCGCAGATCGCGCGAACGACGTCGATATTCTTGCGCTCGGCGTTGCCACCAACATTGTAGGTCTCACCAGGCGCGCCGCCCTCGAAGACCGCCTGCAGGGCGCGGGCGTGGTCGTCGACGAACAGCCAATCGCGCACGTTGGAACCATCACCATAGACCGGCAGCGCTTCGCCGTTCAGCGCCCGGATGATGATCAGCGGGATCAGCTTCTCTGGGAAATGATAGGGGCCATAATTGTTGGAGCAGTTGGTCACCAGGACCGGCAGGCCGTAGGTGTGCCCCCAGGCGCGGACCAGGTGGTCCGAACCGGCCTTGGACGCCGAGTAGGGCGAGCGCGGATCATAGGCTGTCGTTTCAGTGAAGAAGCCGTCCTCGCCCAGCGAGCCGAAGACCTCGTCCGTCGAGATGTGGTGGAAGCGGAACGCCGCCTTCCCGGCTTCGTCCAGGCCGCGCCAGTAGGCGAGCGATTGGTTCAGCATCACGAAGGTGCCGACGACATTGGTCTGGATGAAGGCGCCAGGACCATCGATCGAACGGTCGACGTGGCTTTCGGCGGCCAGGTGGGCGACGACATCCGGCTTGAACGTGGCGAGCGCCTTGGCGACGGCGTCGGCGTCGCAGATATCAGCCTGCACGAAGGAATAGCGCGCGCTGGCTTGAGCCGGCGCTAGCGAGCTCAGATTGCCAGCATAGGTCAACTTGTCGAACACGAGCACTTCGTGATCGGTATGTTCGATCAGTCGACGAACGAGAGCCGAGCCGATGAAACCGGCGCCACCGGTGACGAGTATGCGCATGGATAGTCTCCTTTAGGCGCCGGGAAGCGGTTGGAGTGGAACGCCATCGTAATCGAAGGGGCTATCGAACTCGGCCAGGGTCGGCAGGACCTTGTCCTTGTCCGAGAGCACAGCGCCCTCGGGGGGGAGCGGCCAGTCGATGCCGATCGTGGAATCGTTCCAGACAATCCCACCGTCGCAGTCGGGCGCGTAGAAGTCGGTAACCTTGTAGGCGACCTCGACGTTGGCCTCGAGCGTCACGAAGCCGTGCGCGAAGCCGACGGGGACGTACAGCTGCTCGCCCCCCTCGGCCGTCAACTTGGCGCCGACCCACTTACCGTAGGTGGGCGAGCCACGGCGGATGTCCACGGCGTAGTCCATGATGGAGCCACGGACGCAACGAACGAGCTTGCCCTGGGCGTGCGGGGGGCGCTGGAAGTGAAGGCCGCGCACCGTGCCCGCCGTGGCAGAGAACGACTGGTTGTCCTGCACGAAGCGGACATCGATGCCGGCGCTTTGCGCGCGACGCTCAGAATATGTCTCAGAAAACCAACCGCGCGCATCGCCAAACCGCGGCGCTTTGATCAATACAACTGAAGTCAAATTCAGCCCCCACCGAAATGCCCGCAATACATACAGGGTAAAAAAGTTCAAAGACGGTTTATCGCAGCTTCTTATACAGGCAGACTGCTTTATCCAGTAACCATCAGCGACGACTTCGCACCGTGCGGTCGCCAGCTATATATCGAGACCTGCCTGCACAGGTCGCAGATAATTAGTAGGCGTTTTCAGCCATCAGGAGGTGCGGCACGGTCATCAGAAGGATCTTGATGTCGCCGCTCAGCGTCCAGCGCTCGATGTATTCGTTGTCGGCGTCGATGCGCGCGGCCATGGCTTCCACCTCAGTGGTGCCACCGCGAAGGCCCTTGATTTGGGCCAGGCCGGTCAGACCCGGACGCGCGCGGAAGCGCAGGTGATAGTTGGCGATCTGGGCGCCGTAGTGCTCGTCGTGAGCCAGGGCGTGAGGGCGCGGGCCCACGATCGACATGTCGCCGCGCAGGACATTCAGGAGCTGCGGAAGCTCGTCTATGCTGGTCTTGCGGATGAACCGACCGACCGTGGTGATGCGATCGTCGTCGCGCTTGGCCTGAACGACCTTGGAGCCGTTTTCCTGGCAACGCATCGAGCGGAACTTGAAGATCGTGAAGGCCTGACCGTTCAGGCCGCCCCGCGATTGGCGAAAGAGCACCGGACCCGGCGACTCCAGCTTAATCAGTGTCGCCACCAAAAGAAGGAGTGGCGCAAAGAACAGCAAAGCGCCGCCCGCCACCAAAACATCCATGGCTCGCTTTAGCGGATCTTTCGCGACCGGTGACGTTTTAACGACACAGGCCCGCTGGTCCGCGGACGGATTTGTTGCGATCAGCACGTGGTCCCCACCAGTGTAAACCCCGGATCTTTGCCGGATGATTTAGGAAGCCTTTACTAAATCGGCCTTCCACGAACAACCGTCCCTAGTGATTGTTAACCAACCTTTTTTCGCCGCGCAGCGTTTCTTGCGCACTCAAGGGACATTTTCCGCCCTATTGGAGGCGCCCCGCCGATGAATCACGCCTCCATCACGTTAGATTGATGGTCAACGCCACAATAAACTGTGACGGAAAGCACAGGGCGAATGGTGCCGCCGACTGCAGGTCATCCGCAATGTCACAAGAATTTGCGACAGGTCGTCAACCGTGTCCGACGAGATGCTGTGAAGACTCGGAACGCGCGAAGTGCGCGCCTGCCCTTCAACGCACACTAGTTGGCCCGATCGTCATGACGACATCTGGATCACGCATCGCGGGGTACGCCCGTGCGGCCTTGAGGCTCGGGGGCACTGGCAATCGGCCCGCTTTCAAAAGCGACGAGATCGGCGCGCGGCACGGAGAATAGAGGTTGTGGCGGTGCAGGCGCGTGCCGCTAGGCGATAAATCTGCGGCCCGGCAGCGCGACCGGTCAATGACGCTCCACATATGACTTACTTGCCGTTAGGCGCCTTGGAAAGCGACGCATCGCAGCGGAACGCCCCACCTAGGCCTTAAGCAGCGCCAGCGTGGCCGTAGCGATGACCGAGTCCAACTATTACTCAGACAGGAACGCGTCAAAATGGGGCCAAAAGTGGGGCCGAAGAAAACGTCATAAAACATTGCTCAATAAAAACAAAGATTTATGATGAGGCGTGGCGGTGAGAGAGGGATTCGAACCCTCGATAGAGTTTCCCCTATACACGCGTTCCAGGCGTGCGCCTTCAACCACTCGGCCACCTCACCAGCGCACTCGGGTCGGGGGTGGTTGAGACCCCCGGCGCGGGAAGGCGCGCAATATACTCAGGGGCTCGCCGGTAGCAAGCACGTTGCGGGATGAAACCGTCGACGACCGCGCCTATATCTGCGCCAAAGCGTTTTCCGCCGCGAAAGGCCCGCCATGCTGTCGCTCCAAAAGACCCTCGAGATGCCCTCCGCCGACACCGCCCTGCCCGGCCGCGCGGCGCCGATCCCGACGGCGCAAACCCACTTCATCAACGGTCACGCGCTGAAGGGGCCCTATCCGGAGGGCCTGGAGACGGCGATCGTCGCCATGGGCTGCTTCTGGGGCGTCGAGCGCGTGTTCTGGCAGGTTCCGGGCGTCTATGTCACCGCCGCCGGCTACGCCGCTGGGATCACGCCCAACCCGACCTATGAAGAGGTCTGCACCGGCCGCACCGGCCACACCGAGGTGGTGCTGGTGGTGTTCGACCCCAAGGTGGTGAGCTATGAGGCGCTGCTGAAGACCTTCTGGGAGAACCACGATCCCACCCAGGGCATGCGTCAGGGCAATGACATCGGCACCCAGTACCGTTCGGGCCTCTATGTGACGAGCGACGCACAAGCCGCCGCCGCCGCCGAGTCGAAGGCCGCCTATCAGCAGGCGCTCTCGGCGCGCGGGCTCGGAACGATCACCACTGAGATCGCCCCGGCCGGGCCGTTCTATTTCGCCGAGGACTATCACCAGCAGTACCTGGCCAAGAACCCGAACGGCTATTGCGGCATCGGCGGCACCGGCGTCGTTTGCCCAATCGGCTTGGGCGTCCCTGGGGGCGTCGCGGGCTGATGACGCCCGAGGCGTTCGACAAGGCGTGCCTGGCCCTGCCGGGCGCGACCCTCTCGATCCAGTGGGGCGACAATCACGTGTTCAAGGTCGGGGACAAGATGTTCGCCGTCCGCGGGGCGGCCGGCGACAGCTTTTCGTTCAAGGCCTCGGACGTCGCGTTCGAGGTGCTGACCGAGTCGGGCCGCGCCCAGCCCGCGCCCTACCTGGCGCGGGCAAAATGGGTCTGGTTTGCCGACATGGTCACGGAAGACGATGCCGAAGTCGCCGATTGGCTGGCCACGGCCCACGCCCTCGTGGCCGCCAAGCTGACCCGCAAGATCAGGGCGGCTCTGGAGATCAGCTAGATCGCGCCAGGCCCGACAGGGCCGTGGTCTCGATCGCCTCCAGCAGGCGCTCGTTCGTCAGACCCGGCGTCGTCGGCGTCCACTTGGTCAGCCAGATCAGCATGCCGACCAGGAGTTGGACAACCAGCCGCGGCTCGCAAGGCGCGATGGTGCCGTCGGCCATGCCCTCCTCAAGAAAGCGCTCCAGCTTGCGCGCCAGCCGCCCGGTCCAGCTGTCGATGGCCCGCTGCTGCGCCGCGTCCAGATAGGAATGATCGCCGAAATAGAGCTGGGGGCCGTTGACGACGCCGTCCTCGAGCACCGCGTGCAGGAACCGCCGCAGCTTGCAAAGGCCCGTGCCACCGCCGGCCTCGATCGTGCTCAGGATGGCCTCAAAGCGCTCCAGGGAACGCTGGTGGCCGGCATAGGCCAGGGCCTGTTTGTTGGGGAAATAGTAGTAGAGCGCCGCGTCGCGCAGATCGAGCGCGGCGGCGATGTCGGTCATGGTGGCGGCGGCGAAGCCCTTGGCGTTGATGATCTCGATGGCCGCGCGCAGGATCGCCTCGCGCTTCTTCATCGACTTCTGACTTTGCGCCAGGGGCCTGACCTCTTCGATCAGGACGCCAGGGACTTCGCCCTTCGCCAAGCGAGCTCTCCTCCGCGACACCGTCGGTTCTCGCGCCGATCGAGCATCGTTACGCCAACTTCCGCTGTAACGCGGCGGGGATCAATCCGATAAATTCTAACTTGCGTTAGAATATCGAGACCATGTTAAGTTCGGATCTGCAACGCTCGGGATGCAAGCTCGCGCGTGCTGGGGCGATAACATGACGCAAAGCGTCCTCATCCACGGCCAGGCCAAGGCGACCGTCATGAACGGTGCGCTCGGCTTGCCAGGATCGCCCTTCCCCAACGTCAACACGTCCGCTCTTCCCCAAAAGAAATCCGTGATTGCTCGAGGCGGGTCGGGAAGCCGCGCGGCCGATAATAAAAAATCAGGGAGTATCTCATGAGAAACGTCCACCTGCTGGGGGTCTCGGCCCTGGCGCTCGCTATTGCTTCGCCGGCCCTGGCCCAGAGCCAATCCACCAACGACAATTCCATCGCCGAGATCGTCGTCACCGCGACCAAGCGCGAACAGACGCTGCAGGACGTGCCGATCTCGGTCGCCGTCACCGGCCAAGAAACGATCGAACGCGCTCAGGTCCGCGACCTGATCGACCTGCAATCGGTCGTCCCCTCGCTGAAGGTCTCGCAGTTCAACGCGACCGGCCAGACGAACTTCGTGATCCGCGGCTTCGGTAACGGCAACGGCAACGACGGCATCGAAAGCTCGCGCGGGCCGCAGTCGACCCTGTTCGGCAAGAACGTGTCGGCCGGCGCGATCAGCATCGTCACCAAGAAGCCGCAGTACGAGTTCGGCGGCAAGATCGAAGGCACCTACGGCAACTACAACGCCCAGCAGCTGAAGGGCACGATCACCGGTCCGCTCAGCGACACCGTCGCTGTCCGCGTCTCGGGCAGCTACAACAAGCGCGACGGCCTGTTCACCAACCTGACCACCGGCAACGACGTCAACAACCGGAACCGCTGGTCGATCCGCGGCGATCTGCTGATCGAGCCCACCGACAAGCTGTCGATGCGCTTCATCGCCGACTACAACGAGATCACCGAGCGCTGCTGCGGCGTCAGCTCGATCTTCAACGGTCCGGCCACCCTGGCCATCGGCGGGGTCCTGCGCAAGCCGATCAGCGACACGACCAAGGTCTTCGACCGCAATGTGATCTTCAACACCGACCCGGAAAACGACCTGTCGGGTCGCGGCTTCTCGGGTCAGGTCGATTACGATCTCGGCTTCGCCAAGATGACCTCGATCACGGCTTACCGGAAACAAAAGAACGCGTCCTTCCAGGACATCGATTTCACGGGCGCCGACATCTCCAACAACCGCACCGCCAACGAAATCAAGACCTTCACCCAGGAAATCCGCCTGGCGTCGAACAGCGAAGGTCCGTTCAACTGGCTGGTCGGCGGCTTCTTCCAAGACGAGCGCCTCGATACCGGCCGCACCGTCAGCTACGGCACGGACATCCGCGCGTATGCCGACGTCCTGTCGGGCCCGGTTCCGGCCGCCTTGCTTGCAGGCCTGCCGGCAGCGCTGCGTCCGGCCCTGACGGGGCGTTCGAACATCTTCGCGATCGAATTCCTGCAAAGCCTGGTCACGCCGACGATCCGTCCGGGCGCCACCTACTTCCAGGCGGGCCAAGGCATCGACGACTACTACAAGATGGATCAGCGCTCGGTGTCGCTGTTCAGCCAGTTCGACTATCAGGTCACTGAGAACCTAACCCTGACGGGTGGTCTGGCCTATCTGAAGGACAGCAAGAAGGCCAAGTCATTCGTCACGCTGCGTGACCCCTTCTCATCGCTGAACCTCGGCGCCGTGCCGCAGTTCACGGCCCTGGGCCTGCCGGGCAACACCTACAGCGCCCTGGGCGCGCTGCAGTTCTTCTATGGCAACACCACCAACCACGCGCCGGTGAACTATCCGAACGCCACCGAGACGGGTCAGCTGAAGGGTGACAAGATCACCTACGCTGTCCGCGCGGCCTACGACTTCGGCGCCATCAACGCCTATGTCAGCTACTCGACGGGCTGGAAGGCGGGCGCCTACAACCTGTCGTCCGACAGCCGTCCGCCGAACGCCAACGGCGTCGGCCGCAGCGCCAATCCGGAAGACGTCGACGTTCTGGAAGCCGGCGTGAAGGCCAACTTCCCAGGCGGCTACGCCAACCTCGCGGTGTTCCAGCAGTCGATCAAGGGCTTCCAGTCCAACGCCTTCACCGGCCTCGGCTACAGCCTGGTCAACGCTGGTGAGGAGTCGGTGAAGGGCTTCGAAATCGACAGCGCCTGGCGCCCGACCGGCTGGCTGAACCTGTCGGCCGCCGTGACCTACCTCGATCCGAAGTACGACAGCTTCACCGGCGCGGCCTGCGTGAACTACGACACCGCGCGCTGCCCGGTCGACCCGACCACCGGTCGTCGTCCGAACTTCCGCGACCTGACCGGCGATGCTCCGGCCGGCATTCCGAAGTGGTCGTTCTCCACCTCGGCGACCGTCAACCACGAGTTCGGCGACTATCAGGCCTACGCGCGCGTCGAGTACGACTACACCAGCAAGACGCAGCTGACCGAAACCACCCCGCCGAACCTCTCGACCTTCGGCCAGAACGTGGTCAACGCCAGCATCGGCGTGACCAACACGATGAAGCAGATCGAAGTCATGCTTTGGGCCCGCAACCTGACCAAGGATGACGGCCTGATTTCGACCTTCCCGACCGTGGCCCAAGATGGCAGCTACAGCGGCTATCCGAACGCCCCGCGCACCTACGGTGTAACGGTCCGCAAGACCTTCTAAGGTCTGGCGCAGCCCTGAAGACCAGCGGCCCGGTCATCCGATCGGGCCGCTTTTCTTTTGCTCAAATTGGTCTGACCACTTTTTGTTGCACCCTGGCCACTTGTCATGCTTCAACAGTCCGGACACGCCGAATGGCGGCAGGAGGACGCGATGGGCATGGGATGGACGAAGCTGGCCGGCGTGATCGGCGCGCTGATGCTGATGGCGCCGACGGTGACGGACGCCTCCACGCCCACCCTGACGCGAGCCGACACTCGCGACGGCGTCGATCTTTCGGGAACTTGGCGCTACTCGGTCGATCCGTACCGTGACGGCCTGGCCGGCTTCCACCGGGGCCCGGCCGGCGAAGGACACCGGCGCTATGACGATGTCGATGTCGACGCCGTCACCCGCGCGCGACCGAATGCGCTCTACGAATACGACATGGACCGCAGCGCCATGGCCACCCTGCCTCAGGGCTGGATCGGTCATGATCCGACCCTGCGACACTACCAAGGTCTGATGTGGTACCAGCGCCGCTTCGACGCCGCGCCCCTGAAGCCAGGTCAACGCGCCTTCCTGCGGTTCGAGGCGGTCAACTACACCGCCAAGGTCTATCTGAACGGCAAGGCGGTCGGCGAGCACGAGGGCGGCTTCACGCCGTTCGCGATGGAAGTCACCGACATCCTGCGCGCCCAGGCCAACCAGATCACTGTCGGGGTCGACTCCACGCCCCAGGCCGATGGCGTCCCCCCGCCCGTGACCGACTGGGAGAACTATGGCGGCGTAACCCGGCCCGTGCGCCTGGTGATCACCCCGGCGACCTTTGTCGACGAGGCCTGGGTGCGGCTGTCCAAGGACGGGAAGATCCTCGCCACGATCAAGCTCGACGGCGCTGCGGCCGCTGGCCAAGAGGTGCGCGTGCGGATCGGCGAACTCGGCGTCGAACTGACCGGAAAGACCGACGCCAACGGGGTGCTGAGCGCCTCGACCGCCGCGCCCAAGACCCTGGTGCGTTGGTCGCCCGAGACGCCCCGGCTGTACGATGTCGTGGTGCAGGCTGGCGAGGATCGACTGACCGATCGGGTCGGCTTCCGCACGATCGAGACCAAGGGCTCGGAAATCCTGCTCAACGGCAAGCCGATCTTCCTGCGGGGGATCTCGGTGCACGAGGAGGAGTTCGGCGAGAACCCGGCCCGCACGATCACCGAAGCCGGCGCGCGGGCGCTGCTGTCCGAGGTCAAGCAGGGCCTGCACGGCAACTTCGTGCGCCTGGCCCACTATCCGCACAGCGAGATCATGACCCGCGTCGCCGACGAGATGGGTCTGTTAGTGTGGAGCGAGATCCCGGTCTACTGGCTGGTCGACTTCGGCAATCCGCGCACCCTGGCGCTGGCGCGTGGCATGCTGGCCGACAACATCCGCCGCGACCGTAACCGCGCCTCGATCATCCTGTGGAGCGTGGCCAACGAGACCCCGATCAGCGAACCCCGCAATCGCTTCCTCTATCAGCTGATCGATGACGTCCGCGCCCTCGACGACAGCCGGCTGGTGACGGCCGCCCTGCTCACCGATCGCAAAACAGTACGATGCGCTAGACGCCCTGCCCGCCATGACCTGGCGCGCGACCGACAAGCCCATGGTGTTCTCCGAGTTCGGGGCCGACGCCCTGGCCGGCTTCAGCGACCCGGCGCTGATGCGTAAGTTCTCCGAGGACTTCCAGACAAAGTACTACGAGAAGACCCTGGCCATGGCGGACAAGGCCCCGACCCTGCGCGGAATCTCGCCCTGGATCCTGAAGGATTTCCGCGCACCACGCCGTCAGCACCCGATCTATCAGCAGGGCTGGAACCGCAAGGGCCTGCTGTCGCCGACCGGTCGCCGCAAGCCAGCCTTCTATGTGCTGCGAGACTTCTTCAAGGCTAAGCAAGCCGCTCGCTAGCGTATGGACCTAAGACCAAGGTCGTGGTGGCGCAGCCTGCATGACAGCGCTATCACTTTCGCGCCCAACAAGGGCGCGAACACAAGAACAGGTAGGGATGGGATGACGACGCGGCGTAATGTGATGGCGGGCGGCTTCGCCCTGGCGACGACCCTTCTGGCCCCGCGCGCCGGCCATGCCCAACCCCTCGGCGACCATCATGTCCGCAAGGTCCAGGACCTGCTGTCGCGGATGACGCTGGACGAGAAGATCGGCCAGATGCATCAGCCGCCCGGCGGTCGCCAGAAGGCGCTGAACTCAAGGATCGACGCTGCGGCGCTGGATCTGGTTCGCAAGGGCGGCGTGGGCTCGTATCTGCACGTCGCGGGCGCTCAGTTCCTGCGGGACCTGCAGAAGGTCGCGGTCGAAGAGTCCCGCCTGAAGATCCCCCTGCTGTTCGCCATCGACGTGGTGCACGGCTATCGCACGCTCTATCCGGTCCCGCTGGCCATGGCCGCGACCTTCGATCCCGACGTCTACCGCGCCTGCGCCCGCATGGCCGCGGTCGAGACCAGCGTCGCGGGCCTGCACTGGACCTTCGCGCCGATGGTGGACGTGGCCCGCGACCCGCGCTGGGGCCGGGTGGTCGAGGGTTCGGGCGAAGACGCCTATCTCGGCTCGGTCATGAGCATCGCCCAGACCGAGGGCTTCCAGACCAAGGATCTGGCCGGCCGCGACACGGTGCTGGCCTGCGTCAAGCACTTCGGCGCCTATGGCGCTGTGGCCGGCGGCCGCGACTACGACAGCGCCGACATCTCCGAGCGCACGCTGCATGAGGTGATCCTGCCCCCGTTCGCCGCCGGCAAGGCCGCCGGCGCGGGATCGTTCATGACGGCCTTCAACGACATCGGCGGCGTGCCGACCACCGCCAACGCCGCCCTCGTGCGCGGCCTGCTGC
>NCDQ01000130.1:11363-13385 GCA_002280275.1 Caulobacter vibrioides
AGTGGGGTTTTGACGGCATCGTCGTCAGCGACTGGAACGCCATCTCCGAACTGATGGCGCACGGCGTCGCCGAGACCCCGGCGCAAGCCGCCGCCCTGGCGCTGAAAGCGGGCGTCGACATGGACATGGCCGGCGGCGTCTACGCAGCCCACCTCAAGACGGCCGTCGCCGAGGATCCCAGCCTGCTGCCACTGATCGACCAGGCCGTCACCCACATCCTGATGACCAAGGCGCGCCTGGGCCTGTTTGACGACCCCTACCGCTTCGGCGACGTAGCTCGGGAAAAGACCGTCATGGTCTCGGCCCCGCACCGCGCCATCGCCCGCGACGCCGCCCGCAAGGCGGTCGTGCTGCTGAAGAACGACGGCGACCTGCTGCCACTGGCCAAGGGCGCCAAGGTCGCCGTGGTCGGCGCTCTGGCCGACGACGCCCGCAGCGCCATCGGGTCCTGGAAGGCCCGGGGCGAGGAGACCGACGCCGTCACCCTGGTCTCGGCGCTGAAGACTCGCCTGCCCGGCGTCGTCTACGTCCCCGGGGCCGCGCCGCGCTCGGACGACCTGTCCGGGATCGCCGCCGCCGTGGAGGCCGCCAAGGCCGCCGATGTCACCCTGCTGGTGGTTGGCGAGGACTTCGACCACAGCGCCGAATCCCGCAGCCGTTCTGACCTCTCCCTGCCCGGCGGCCAGAAGGCCCTGGCGGAGGCGATCCTGGCGACCGGGAAGCCCGTTGCCCTGCTGGTGATGGGCGGCCGACCGCTGGCCATTCCCGACCTGCTGGCCAAGGCGCCGGCGGCGCTGATGACCTGGCTGCTCGGCGTCGAAAGCGGCCCAGCCCTGGCCGACATCCTGCTGGGGGATGTCTCCCCCGCCGGACGCTTGCCGATGGGTCTGCCTCGGGCTTCGGGAAGCCTGCCCGAGACCTACGCCCACTATCCCACCGGTCGGCCGGCAGACCCCGACCTGGCCAAGGACACCGTGCGCTATCACGACCTGGACATCGGCCCGGTCTATCCGTTCGGCCACGGGCTTTCGTACGCCCGCTTCGCCTATTCCGACCTCGTGCTGGACAAGGCCGTCCTCGGCGCGGGTGAAACCGTTTCGGCGACCGTGACGGTGACCAACACCGGTAAGGTCACCGCCGACGAGGTCGTACAGCTTTACATGCGTGACCCCGTCGCGGCGGTCGCGCGCCCTGTCAAGGAGCTGCGCGGCTTCCGTCGTCTGACGCTCAAGCCGGGCGAGACGCGACGCCTGACCTTCACCCTCTCGGCGCGCCAATGTGCGTTCTGGGACACTGGCCGTTGGCGGATCCAGAAGGGTCGTATCGACCTGATGGTCGGCGCCTCGTCGGCGGACCTTCGTAGCCGCGCCACGTTCATGATCAGCACGGACGGGTGGAGCGACACGTCGCCGGTCGCGATAGAGACGCTCGTTTCGGTGTCCTGACGCCCTGGATGCTCAAAAGTACGGCGCCTGCGCCGGTTTGTCACACTCCTGTGACAGACTGGCGCGTTGCTTCGGAGCGTGACTCATTGGATGTGTCACCTACTCGGCGCACCCCACCGCGTCCGACACCTTTTTGTGGAGCCGGCTGGCCACGTCCTTCGGACAGGACAGCCGGTTCTCTTTCCGGCCAGCGCCCTTCGCGTCTGAAGGCCCAAGGTGCGGATCCAGTCCTCGTTCAGCGTTTCGTCGGCCTTTTCTGGCCCCTTAGCCCGCTCGTTCGAATCCGAGCCTAAAAGCCGAGACCATGCTTCCCGCCGACTTCGCCATCAGCTTCGACCTCAGCGCCTTTCTAATGCGCCGGCTGCTGCCTGTGGCGATCACGCTGTATCTGTGGCTCGGGCTGGTCAGCGCCCTGCGGCTAACGCATCTAACCTTCTGATCCGTTCGGCGCGCGCGCCGCGTAAGCCCGTTCCCGGTAATCGAACCAATCAAAATCGGCTGGCGCGCCCATGCCCGACGTGCCGTGGTGTTGGCGAGGTCATCCCCGATCCGTGCCACCACTGCGGCGGCGACGGCC
>NCDQ01000594.1 GCA_002280275.1 Caulobacter vibrioides
GCCATCAGAAGTAGCCCTCCTGCTTCTTCTTCTCCATCGAGGCGGACTGGTCATGGTCGATGACACGGCCCTGGCGCTCGCTGGTGGTGGTCAGCAGCATTTCCTGGATGATCTGGGGCAGGGTGGCCGCCGTGCTCTCGACGGCGCCGGTCAGCGGGTAGCAGCCCAAGGTGCGGAACCGCACGCTCTTCGTCTGCGGAACTTCGTCCGCGCGCAGGCGGAAGCGATCGTCGTCGACCATGATCAGCGCGCCGTCGCGCTCGACCACAGGCCGCTCGGCCGCGAAATAGAGCGGCACGATCGGAATGTTCTCCAGGTGGATATACTGCCAGACGTCCAGCTCGGTCCAATTGGAGATCGGGAAGACGCGCAGGCTTTCGCCCGTGTGCTTACGGGTATTGTAGAGGTTCCAGAGCTCTGGCCGCTGGTTCTTGGGATCCCAACGGTGCTCGGCCGAGCGGAACGAGAAGACCCGCTCCTTGGCCCGGCTCTTTTCCTCGTCGCGGCGCGCGCCGCCGAATGCGGCGTCGAAGCCGAACTTGGAAAGCGCCTGCTTCAGCCCTTCGGTCTTCCAAAGGTCCGTATGAACCGCGCTGCCATGATCGAACGGGTTGATGCCGCGCGCTTCAGCGTCCGGGTTCTTGTGCACCAACAGATCGAAGCCGAGCTGCGAGGCGATCCGGTCGCGCAGCGCGTACATGTCGCGGAACTTCCAGGTCGTATCGACGTGCAGAAGCGGGAAGGGCGGTTTGCTGGGATAGAACGCCTTGGCGGCCAGGTGCAGCATCACCGCGCTGTCCTTGCCGATCGAGTACAGCATCACCGGGCGCTCGCACTCGGCGGCCACCTCGCGCAGGATGTGGATGCTCTCGGCTTCCAGCCGCTGGAGGTGCGTCAGGCGCGCCGGCGAGATCTCAGCCTTCAGAAGATCTGGGGTCATCGTGTTCGGCGGGGACGCGGCGGGTGCGAATTGGGTAAGGGCCAAGGCGTAGGTCCGCAAAGGAAAAATGTCCGGCTTCGCTCCGTCGGAGGCGTGACGAGCCGGGTCATGCTGGCACCTAGGCCCGAGGCGGCCGCCGGACAACCGCCGGAAATCTGGGGGCGCTGTCAGTTGCCGTGGCGCCGATATCCGCGCGCCGCGCAGGTCTTGGCGCCGCTCCTGGCGCGCGTCGCCGCGCGCCCGCCGGCGGCGGTGGCGCTGCAATGCATCGAGCAGCAAAGCCTGGTGCTGGGGGCCGTGCAGCGGTTGGCCGGCGAGCAGGGTGCACTCGACAAGGCGGCCACCGAGAGTCGCGCCAGCGTCGACCACTTGACGGCGGGCAGCGCCGGGATCTCGACGGCACTGGCCGAGGTGGACGCGCAGTTGGCGGCCGCCAGCACCGCCGGTGAAGCCGGCACCGCGTCGGTGGCGG
>NCDQ01000595.1 GCA_002280275.1 Caulobacter vibrioides
CGCCGCCGATGGCCAGGATGTTCGCCCTGTCGAGGTGGACGAGTTCCAGATCGGCAATGCCGAGACCTACGACGTCATCGTACAGCCGACGGAAGAGCGGGCCTTCACCATCGTCTCAGAAGCTGTCGACCGTTCGGGCATGGGTCGCGCGACCCTGGCGCCGCGCGCCGGGATGACCGCACCCGTCCCGCCGCTTCGCGAGCGGCCGCTCGCGACCATGAAGGACATGGGCATGGACATGAGTTCCATGCCGGGCATGAACATGGGTGGGTCTGGCGCGATGGCCGGCATGGACCATGGCGCGGCGGGCCACGATATGGCTGCGATGCCTGGGATGGCTGCCATGCAGGGCATGGCCGCTGCGCCCGGATTGGCCGCCCAGAAGCCGCGGGGTTCCGATGCGATGGGCGACATGGGCGGCATGAAAATGTCGATGCGCGACCCGCAGAACGCCCCAGGCGTGAAGCTGGGGCCCGGGGTCCAGACCATCGCGCCGATGCCCATGGATCGGACCGGGGAGGCCGGACAAGGCCTGGAAAGCGTCGGTCATCGGGTGCTGGTCTACAAGGACCTGATCGCGCTGACGCCAAGTTCCGATCCGCGAATGCCGACCCGCGCGCTCGACATCCACCTCACCGGCAACATGGAACGCTTCATGTGGGGGTTCGATGGCCTGAAGTTCAGCGAGACGAGCAAGCCCTACACCTTCGAAGAGGGTGAGCGGGTGCGGGTGACGCTGATCAACGACACGATGATGGCGCACCCCATCCACCTGCACGGTCATTTCTTCGAGCTGGCGCACGCACCACCCGGCCACGGACCCAGAAAACATACGGTCATCGTCGCACCTGGCGGCAGGGTCTCCTGGGACTTCACGGCGGATCCCGGAGACTGGGCCTTCCACTGCCACATGCTCTACCACATGCACGCCGGGATGTTCCAAGTGTTCAGCGTGCGGCCGCTCGATGGAGGCGCCGCATGAACCGGTTGGCCCTGATCTCGCTGATCCCTCTGGCGCTGGCGACCCCGGTCGCCGCCCAGACCATGGATCACTCCTCGATGCCCGGCATGGCCATGCCGGCGCAGCCAGCCCAGAAGGCGAAGCCCAAGCCGAAACCAAAGGCCAAGCCCGCGGCGGCTCCTGCCCGCAAGACCCCTCAGTCGAAACCCGCCTCGAGCCCGGCTGCGACGCCCCCGGCCGCGCCGATGGATCACTCGGCCATGCCGGGCATGACGATGCCGGCGCCGGCGGCCCCGGCGCCAGACCATAGTGCGATGCCGGGCATGGAGATGCCCGCGGATGCTGCGCCAATGAACCATTCGGCCATGCCTGGCATGGATATGGGCCCGACGCCCCAGCCGGACATCCCCAAGTCTCCGCCCCCGCCGCCGCCTGCGGATCGCGCC
>NCDQ01000131.1 GCA_002280275.1 Caulobacter vibrioides
CCAGGTCGTCGACAATCGCGCGCGAGCGGTTCCACACCGTCACCGTCACGCCCTTGGCCAGCAGGTTGCGGACCATGGCCGCGCCCATGGCGCCGAGGCCGATCATCGAGACGTTCATCAAGGGGCTCCGGATCGAGACAACGTGGGCCGCAGATAGGGACCTCCGCGCCATCTCGCCACGGATTTCGTCAGATCAGGCCGTGCGCCTCGACCGCGTCGCGCAGACGCGCTGGATCGGTGAAGTGATGGGTGTGGAAGCCCAAGGCCTCGGCCGCGGCGATGTTGGCCGCGCTGTCGTCGATGAACAGAAGGTCGCCCGCCGACAGGCCCGTGCGCGCCAGCACGATTTCGTAGATCCGGCGGTCGGGCTTGATCACGCCCTCATCGCCCGAGACGATGGCGTCGCGGAACAAGCCGAAATGCTTGGGTGAGATAGCCTGCACGCCCGGCCACTTGCTCTGGGGCATGTTCGTGAGCGCAAACTGCGGCGTGTCACGGGCGGCCAGGGCCTCGATCACGGCGGCGGTCTCGGGAAGCGGCCCCGACAGCATCTCGTCGAAGCGTTCGTCCCAGGCGCGGATCTCGGCGGCGTACTCCGGGAAGCGTGCGATCAGCGGCGCGGCGTTGTCAGCGAACGAAACGCCGCGATCATGCTCACGATGACGTTGCCGACATCCCAGAGAACGGCTCTGGGACGAGGGCGCGTCATCAGCCTTGCTTGGCCTTGAAGCGCGGGTCGGTCTTGTTGATGATGTAGATCACGCCCTTGCGGCGGACCATCTTGCAGTCGCGGTGGCGACCCTTGAGCGACTTCAGCGAGCTGCGAACCTTCATGACCGTCTCTGTCTGTACTCAGCGGAGAGGTTCGGGCGCGCACAAGACGACGGCCGGAACGTCCGGGTGTTTCGGAGGCGGTGCGTATAGTCAGGACGCGGGCCCGAGTCAATGCGCTCTGGCCCCTTTCGCGGCGCAGGGCGGGAACTTCACCCGTCTGGCGCGCTTGTGATTGAAGCTTTCATGCGAACCCCAGTAGCTTCTCACACATGGCCATGGATCGTCGCGTCTTTCTCGTTCTCTTGCTCGCCGGCTGCGCGGACACCTCCCCGCAGGGACCGCTGACGGTGATCAGCCCCGCCCCGCCGCCGCCCGCGCCGTCGCCGCCGCCGCCGACCATGCCCGCGCCGACGCCGCAGACGCCCGTCCCCGCCGGCGAGCTCGCCTTTGACACCTGGATGCAGGATTTCCGCGGCCGCGCCTTGGCCGCCGGGCTGTCGCCAGACCTGCTGAACCGCGAACTGAGCGGCGTCATCCCCGACCCCAGGGTGATCAGCCTCGACACCCGACAGCCCGAGTTCTCCAAGCCGGTCGGCGACTATATCCGCGGCGTGAGCAGCGAAGACCGCGTCACCGTGGGTCGCAACAAGCGCGAACAACTCGCCTTCCTGTTGGAGATCGAGGCCCGCTACGGCGTGCCGCGCGACATTCTCCTGGCGGTCTGGGCCATGGAGTCGGCGTTCGGCCAGTTGCAGGGCAATTTCGACGTCGTCAGATCCATGGTCAGCCTGGCCGCCGATGGCCGCCGCCGCGCTTGGGCGGAAGGCGAACTGATCGCAGCCCTGAAGCTCATCGACTCCGGCGAGGTCACGCGCGCTCAGCTCAAGGGCTCGTGGGCGGGCGCCATGGGGCAGACCCAGTTCATTCCGACCAGCTTCCGGGCCACGGCCGTCGATTTCGACGGCGATGGACGGCGCGACATCTGGGGTTCCGACGCCGACGCCCTGGCCTCGGCCGCCAACCTTCTGACCCGCGGCGGCTGGAAGCGAAATGTGGGCTGGGCCAAGGAAGTGATCCTCCCGCCTGGCTTTGACTATTCGGTCACCGAAGGTCCCAGGGAGGTTCCCGCTTGGTGGGAAGCGCGCGGCGTGCGACGCGCCGATGGCCTGCCCTGGACGGCGCAGGACGCGGCGTCGCCCGCCATGCTGATCCTGCCGGCCGGCGCGGCGGGACCGGCGTTTCTGGCCCTGCCCAATCACTTCGCGATCCGGACCTATAACAACTCCACGTCCTACGCCCTGGGCATCGGCCTGCTGGCCGACCGGTTTGCGGGCGGCGCGGCCCCCATCACGCCCTGGCCGGTGGAGACGCCGTTGTCGATGTCGGATCGGATGGCCGCCCAGATCGCCCTGGCGCGGGTGGGCTTCAATCCCGGCCCCGCCGACGGCGTCATCGGCGCCGGTACGCGCCGCGCGCTGCGCGCGTGGCAACAGAGCCAGCAACTGCCCTCCGACGGTTACCTGTCCAACGATATGGTGGCGCGCCTGAAGGCTCAGGCAGGAATCAGCCCGTAGCGATTTCCATCCAGATGGAGCGCTGCTCGCCCGGACGCAGCGCCGTCATGCCCGTCTCCCCATCCCCAAACGGATTGGGGCGGCTGGCGCAGGGTTCGACGCAGTAGTAACCCTCGCCTGGCGGGACATAGACGTGCAGCCAGGCGCAGTCAGGCGAAGCCGTGACGACGGTGTCCGGCTGGTCGGGCGCGCTCAGCACCGCGCGCTGGTTCCAGCCCGTGTAGCAGTGATCGATCAACGGATGCCCGGCCACCGGCGCGCCGGCCGCCCAGTCTGGCCCCCACCGCCCCGCCTGATGGACCGTAGGCAAGACGTCGGCGTCGATCAGCCAGACCCCGTCGTTGAGCGCCGTCAGGCGCTCGCCCGCCCGCGCCGGGAAGTAGGGATGGAAGCCCAGGCCCGCCGGCATGACGCCCTCACCCTTGTTGGTGATCGTCAGCGTCACGCGAAAGCCAGCGTCGTCGAGCACGAAAGCCTGCTCGGCGCGATAGGACCAGGGCCAGTCGCCGGCCGCATGCTCGAAGGCCAATACGGCTTGTCCGGCCTCGGCTCTTTCCAAGACCCATGGCGCACGCCAGCCTTGCCCATGCAGGGGATGGGGATGTCCTTGCAGGTTCGGCGGCAAGGTCACCGCTTGTCCCTCGAACACGAACTGGCCGTTCGGGATGCGGTTGCAGAACGGAACGAGCGGGAAGCTCGCCGTCAGCAACGCGTCTTCAGCGCCCGCCGCCATGGGCCGCAACACGTCGCGCCCGTCGACCGTAAACGCCGCCACCGCGCCGCCGACCTCCGGCGCGAACACCAGGCGGGCTCCGCCCTTTTCGATGTCGACCATGCTGTGCTCTCCCAGGAACCGATCGCCGCATCGGTAGGGGCGTTCGACGCCGAGGCCAAGCCTCATGGTAACGGTCTCAGAGACTTGCGCGCCCGTACCGGCCAAGCTCAACTGAGGCCATGGTCGAAACCCTCTCCGCGCATGAAGCGCGACGCATCGCGCTGGCGGCGCAAGGCTTCGGCCGCCCTCGCCCCGTCCAGCCTGGGAAGCGCCAGCTGCTTTCGACGATCGAGGCGCTCGGTGTGGTGCAGATCGATTCCGTCAACGTCGTCTCCCGATCCCACTACCTGCCGTTCTTCTCCCGTCTGGGCGCCTATGACCGTGCTCTGCTTGAGGATCTCGCCTGGGGGCCAAAGCCCGCCCTCGCCGAATACTGGGCCCACGAAGCATCCCTGACGCCGCTGACCACTCACCCCTTGCTGCGCTGGCGAATGCAGGACGCGCGCGACGGCGCCGGGGTCTGGAAGAACGTCGCCGGTTTCCTGCGCAGCCACGCCGGCTTCATCGATCAGGCGCTCGACGCCGTAGACCATCGCGGCCCGCTCGCCGCGTCGGAGCTAGACCTTGGCGCGAAGGGCGAGGGCGGCTGGTGGGGCTGGAGCGAAGGCAAGCGTGCGATGGAATGCCTGTTCTGGACGGGCCGCCTGACCACCGCCACGCGTCGCGGCGCCTTCGAGCGCGTGTACGACCTTCCCGAACGGGTCCTGCCCACGGCCATTCACGAGGCCCCGACGCCTGAGCGGGGGGAGGCTTGCCGCGCGCTGCTCAGGATCGCCGCAAAAGCGATGGGCGTCGCCACGGAACGGGACCTGCGCGACTACTTCCGCCTCAGCGTGAACGATGCGCGGGAGGGCGTCGCCGCCCTGGCGGCCGAGGGTGAACTGATCCCTGTCACGGTCAGGGGCTGGGACCAACCCGCCTATCTCTGGCCCCAAGCCCGTCGCCCCCGCGCGATCAAGGCCGCCGCCCTGCTCTCGCCGTTCGACAACCTGATCTGGTTTCGCGAGCGCACCGAGCGCCTGTTTGACGTCCGCGTACGGCTCGAGATCTATACGCCGGCTCACAAGCGCACGCACGGCTACTATGTCCTGCCTTTCCTGCAGAACGAGGCGATCACCGCGCGTGTGGACCTCAAGGCCGATCGAAAGGCCGGCGCGCTGCTTGTGCTCGCAGCGCACGCCGAACCGCAGGCCAACGCGGAGACAGCGCGAGCACTCGCAGAGGAACTGGCGCTCATGGCCCAGTGGCTCGGCTTGCGTCGAGTCGAGGTCAGGCCCGTCGGCGACCTTTCTCCTGCCTTGGGTTCGGTTGTCGGCTCTCAAGCCGAAGATGGCTCGACCCGACTGTAAACCATTGTAAAAATGCCGCCTCAGGTCGAGCGAGCAAGGGCGGAGCAAGGTACAGATGAATGGCTGGACGCCTGCTCGTCGCCCCACCGACAGAGAGTCGCCCGCGGCGCGTTCCGCTCCCCCGCGGGACGCGCCACTTCCCAGCGTAAGTGAGCTTATGAAAGTCGCCCTGCTCGACGACGACCAAAGTCACAATGCGCTTGTGGCTTCGGTTTTGGACCCCGCCGGCTTTGTCTGCACGAGCTTCACCACGCCCTCGCGCATGCTGGCTGAACTGCGCAAGCAGACCTTTGATCTGATCATCCTGGATTGGAACATGCCCGAATTGTCGGGCGTGGAGACGCTGAAGCTTCTCCGCGAAGATCCGGCGACCGCTCCGCCTGTGCTGCTGCTGACAAGCCGCTCGGTGGAAGCCGATCTCGTTGAGGGTCTGAACGCCGGTGCGGACGACTACATCGTCAAGCCGCTGCAGCCGCAGGTGCTGCTCGCTCGCGTCAACGCCGTGGTTCGCCGCATCCATCGGCCGCCGTCGCAGCCCCAGAGCGAACAGTACGGCCAGTACCGGCTCGACCCCGGGGCCCACACCGCCAGTTGGAACGGACAGGTCGAAACCCTGACGCCCAAGGAATTTCAGCTGGCCTCGCTGTTGTTCAGCAACCTGTCGCGTCCGCTATCGCGCGAATACCTGCTGCGGCGCATCTGGGGGCAGAGACCAGACCTGGAGACCCGCACGCTCGACGCCCACGTGTCTCGCCTGCGCTCCAAGCTGCATCTTCGTCCCAGCAACGGTTTCCGGCTGAGCACCGTCTACGGTTTCGGCTATCGTCTTGAGGCGTGCGATCCGGATACGGCGGGCGGGGGAGACTGACCATGATCAAGGCCGCAGGCGCGAGCCTCTTGGTTCTGGCGCTGTCCGGCGCTGCGGGCGCCTTGGCGCAAACAGCGCCCGCCGAACCGCCGGTGGCCTATGTGGTCAAGCCCGGAGACACCTTGATCGGCCTGGGCAAGGCTTATCTGAACCGACCCAGCGACTACCGCCGGGTTCAAAAGGCCAATGGCGTGCAAGAGCCGCGCCGCCTGCGCCCTGGTTCGCGGCTGAACATCGACCCCAACCTTCTGAAATCGACGCCGATCGCCGCGACGCTGTCGGCCTTCACGGGCCCTGTTCAGATCGAGACGAACGGTCAGAGGACCCCCGCGCGCGTCGGCATGCCTCTATCGGAGGGCCAGTGGATCATCACCGGTCAGGGTGCCTTCGCCACCTTTGAGCTCGAGGACGCCTCGCGGGTGACCCTGCCCTCGAACACGCGGGTGCGTATCGCGAAACTACGTCAGGTCCTGATCAACAACGCTCCGCAAAGGGTGTTCCAGTTGGAGCAAGGCAAGGGAACCATCTCGGCCACCCCGACGCCGACGCCCGGCGCGCGCTTCGAGGTGCGCACGCCCGTCTCGGTCTCGGCGGTTCGCGGGACAGAGTTCCGCGTCGGCGCCAGCGCCGACAAGGCCCAGACCGAGGTCCTAAAAGGAGCTGTCGGCGTCGATGCGGGCGCGAGCCCCACAGACAATGCGCCAGTCCAGGCCGGGTTCGGCGTCAGCGCGTCGGCAGGCGGTGTCGGCGCGCCGGTCGAGCTGCTGCCTGCGCCCAAGCTCGGCGCTGGGGGGCAAACCCAGAGCGAGGCCCTGGTCAGGTTCAGCCTGGAGCCCGTGGAGGGCGCAGCGTCGTACCGCCTTCTGCTGGCCCGTGACGCCGGCTTCATCGACATCTTTGCAGAAGCGACGACCCAGACCACCTCCCAACGGCATCCGATCGCCGACTTTGGTCAGGTCGCGAATGGCACCTACTTTGTTCGCTTGACCGCGATAGATCCGGGCGGCCTCGAAGGCTTCCCGGCCGACTACAGCTTCGATCGCGACCTCAACACGCTGGACGCCGGACAGCCTAGCGACAGCCGCGAAGGCAAGCATCGTAAGTTCCTGTTCCGTTGGAGCGCCGCAGGCGAAGGGGTTCGGAACTACAGGTTCCAGATGTTCGCCGAGGGCGACACCAAGACCCCGGTCGTCGACCAGCCAGGCCTGACAGAACCCCACCTTACGCTCACCGATCTGCCGCCTGGCGCGTATGCTTGGCGGGTGACGGCTCTGCGCTTTAAGGACGGCGCCCTGACCGAGAAGCAGGGGCCGCTGCAACAGCTGCAGATTGGCAAGTGAAGCCGTCGGAGTCCCGACCGTCACGTCCCGGCGAACGGCGGCTGTCATGGCTGTGGCTGGCGGTCGTCGCCAGCTTGATGTTCGCGCTCTTGGCGGCCCGCCCGGCAAGTCGGGTCGATAATCTCCTCTACGATGTCCTGGCGCGCGCCAATACACGCCCCGCCGACGACTCCATCCTGATCATCGACTTCGGCTCGCAGGTGA
>NCDQ01000132.1 GCA_002280275.1 Caulobacter vibrioides
ACGAGTTCGCAATCATCCAGCCCGACACCGATCCCGCCGGCGCGGCGGCCCTGGCCCAGCGTGTGGTCGAGGGCCTTTCGGGCGAGGTCGACCTTTCGATTGGTCGGGCCGAGCTCTCTTGTTCCGTCGGCGTTGCGGTGGTCTCCGACGCTGAGCAAGGCCAAGCCGAACTGCTGCGTCAGGCCGATGTGGCGCTCTACCGCGCCAAGGAGGCTGGCCGCGGGCGCTTCGCTTTCTTTGAACCCGAGATGGACGCCGCCCTGCGCTTGCGGAAGGGTCTGGAGCGCGATCTTCGCGGGGCGCTCGACAACGAAAGCCTTACGGTCGCCTACCAGCCGCTCACCGACGCCAAGGGCGCCATGGTCGGGGTCGAAGCTCTGGCGCGCTGGAACCATGCCGACCGTGGTGACATCTCGCCTGCGATCTTCATCCCGCTCGCCGAGTCTTGCGGCCTGATCGGTCAGGTCGGCGCTGCAGTGTTTAGGCGCGCCTGCTACGACAGTCTGAGATGGTCTGGTCTCGAAGTCTCGGTCAACGTCTCGGCGCTTCAGCTGTCCAACCCAGGTTTTGTCGATGAGATCGAGGCCACCCTGGTCGAGACGGGCGCGCGCGCCGACAGCTTCATGCTTGAGATCACCGAGACGGCGCTGCTGAAGGACAGCGACGGCGTCCACGAGGCCTTGCGCCGCCTGAAGCGAATGGGCTTCCGTCTGGCGCTAGACGATTTTGGCACCGGTTACGCCAGCTTAGCGTATCTGCGCCGTCACCCGATCGACAAGCTGAAGATCGATCGCTCCTTTGTGTCCAGCCTGCCGAAGAACGAGGAGTCGATGGCCGTCGCCAGCGCTATCGTCAGCCTGGCCAAGTCCCTGGGCTTGAAGACGACCGCTGAAGGCGTTGAGACCAAAGGGCAGTTGGACGCCTTGGTGAAGCTTGGCTGTTCGGAGTTCCAGGGATATCTGCTTGGACGGCCCATGCCGGCCGAAGCGATCACAGAGGCGCGCGCGGCGTTCAAGGTGCGCTAAGCTCGACGCTCTATTGTCCAAGCGGAAGCTGGTCAAAGACCTGGATCATCCCCATCCTGTCCCCAACGATGCATCGGGAGGGGACTATGACAGGATCGGGCTTGAACCGCCGCGCCTTGGGCGCGCTGGCCTTGGGCGGGGCGGCGGCTGGATTGTCGGGTTGCGCGCCGCGTCATGAAACCGACCTCACGCCCAAGAATCGGCAGTTTCCGAAGGACTTCGTATGGGGCGTGGCCACGGCCGCGTTCCAGACCGAGGGCTCGCAAACCGCCGATGGGCGCGGAGCCAGCATCTGGGACGTGTTCGAAAGGCTCCCGGGCCGCGTCAAGAACGGCGACACTGCGGCGGACGCCACCGATAGCTATCGGCGCTACCAGGACGATGTCGACTTGATCGCCGGCGCCAGTCTCAACGCCTATCGCTTCTCGATGAGTTGGTCCCGGATCCTGCCGAGTGGGGAAGGGGCGGTGAACACGGCCGGGCTGGATCACTACTCAAGACTGGTCGACGCCCTGCTGGCCAAGGGGATCACGCCCTACGCCACCCTGTTTCACTGGGATCTGCCGCAAGGCTTGCAGGAGAAGGGGGGCTGGGCCAACCGCGACACCGCCCAGCGTCTGGCGGACTATGCGCAAGCCGTGGTTGAGCGGATGGGCGATCGGCTGAAGAACTACATCATCCTGAACGAGGCGGCGGTCCACACCGTGTTCGGGCATGTGCTGGGCGAGCATGCGCCGGGCCTGAAGGACGCCGCGCTGCTCGGACCGGTCACACACCACATGAACCTGGGCCAAGGGCTGGCGATCCAGGCGCTGCGGGCGGCGCGCAGTGACCTTTCAGTGGGCACCACGATGGCGCTGCAGCCGTGTCGGCCGGCCGGTGGGCCGTTGGCGTTCTGGAACCGTCTGGCCTCCGATGGCCTGGACGAGATCTGGAATCTCGCCTGGCTGGATCCGCTGTTCAAGGGAACCTATCCGAAGGCGATGGACGAACCCCTCAAGGGCGTCGTCCAGGATGGCGACCTGAAGATCACGCGTCAGCCCATCGATTTCCTGGGGGTGAACTACTACGCCCCGGCCTATGTGCGGCTGGACCTGTCGGCGCCGAGCAAGATCGCCGCCGCCGACTCGCCGGCTGGTGCGGAGCAGGACGCGTTCGGCCGCCATATCGATCCGTCGGGCCTGTTCGAGGTTCTGGATCGCGTGCGTCGCGAGTATGGCGCGCCCAAGATGCTGGTGACCGAGAACGGCTGCTCAGATCCGTTCAGCAGCGGGCCAGCGCTTCTGGATGACATCTTCCGCATCAAGTATCTGCGGCGCCATCTTGAGGCGGTTCTCGCCGCCCGCGAGGCGGGCTGCGATATCCGCGGCTACTTCGAGTGGACCCTGATCGACAACTTCGAATGGGACCTTGGCTACACCTCGAAATTTGGCCTGACGACCATGGAAGCCGCGAGCGGCCGCAGGATTCCGAAGGCCTCCTATGGCTGGTTCAAGGCCTTGGCGGAAAGCGGGACTCTGCCCTCCTCCCCGTGAGGGGAGGCGGACTTCAGTCCGCCTTGCAGATAAGCACGTCCTTGCCGTCGCGCTTGGCGGGAACCAGGCTGCCGGCGCAGGGCTTGGGGTTGGCGGGATCGGTGATGATCTCGCTGGAGGCCGCCGGTGTGGCCTTCACGCTTGGCGCCTTGCTCAGCTTCGGGGTCTGGGCGGGCTGGGTCGGCGCTTTCGCAGGACCGACGGGTGCGGCCTGGGCTGGAGGCGGCGCGGCGACCGGCGTCTCCACCGGCGCGGGCGTCGGCTCTGGCGTCGTGGGCGCTTGGGTCGTCGCCGAGGACGCGTTGAAGTTCAGGGCGCGGCCCAGGATCGAGGACTTCATCTCCAGCGTCTTGGCGCGCTTCTCGCAATCACCCGGCGGGCTCCAGCTCATCCACATCTGCGCCAGACGCGCCTTGTCGATGGAACCGGCGCCTTGCCAGATGGCCGCGCCGCGCTTCTCCTGCGAGCCGCCATATTCGGAGATCGGGCGCGGGCTGGCCTTCTCGGCCGCCGTGATCGCCGAAGCGAAGATCTTTAGGTCCTTCTGGGCTTGCGCCCGCAGCTCCGGATAGGTCTTCAGCGACGCCTCCACGCCATCGGGACCCGGAAAAGCCTTTTCGATCCGTGTCACCTCCGGCATCACCTGATCGTAAAGCGAGGCGTAGCCGCCAAGCGCGCCGTAGCACCAGGCCACATAGCCATACTCGTCCGACGGCGGCGCGTTGGGGCTTTGGGGGCTTGCTTGGCCGTCTTGGGCCAGCAGGGCCAGGGCGAGGAAGAGGGCGTTCGCCATGCGGGCGGAGGTCCTTTTTAGTTATCCGATGTCGTCGATAGAGCATTTCGGTCCGGATTGGGACCGTTGCGTGGCTGCGCAGCTTCATCGTCGAGCGCAGCCACAATGCACGAGACGGTGTTCGGCTCCAGGGCGCCGTCGGCGTGGGTATTCGCCGCATTGCACTAAAGTCATGTGAACGATCATTCTCATTGTGCTAGAAGCACCGAAAGAGGTGATCCGGTCGCTTCGTCGTGCGTATCTCTCTTATCCGTTGCTGGTTTCGAGGCGAGCCATGTCCTTCTGGCGCAACATCGCGAGCATCGCCGCCCGGCGCCTGGACCTGGCCGACTGCACCGAATGTCCGGGCGGTTTGCCGGGTGAGGACCCGGCGTTCTCGACGGCGGTGACGGCGCTGGGCGCCAAGCTGGCCAAGGTTGATGGCCGGGCCGATGGGGGTGAGTTCGCCGCCTTCACCGAGGTGTTTCAGCCCGACCCGGCCTCCGAGCCGAACATTCACCGCCTGTACGATCTGGCGCGCCAAACGACGCATGGTTTTGAGAGCTACGCCAAGCGACTGGCCAAGCGTTATTCCAGCTGCCCCCAGCTGCTCGAGGACGTGGTCGACGGCCTGTTCCACATCGCCAAGTCCGATGGCTTGGTGTCCCAAGACGAACTCGACTACCTGGAGCGCGTGTCGAATCTGTTCGGCCTTTCGCCGCTGGCGTTCCGCCGCCTTCGCGCCACCCATCTGGGTGTCGACGCCAACGATCCCTACGCCATCCTAGAGGTGCCGCCGGACGCCGACGACGCCACCGTGCGCTCGGCCTGGAAGACGGCGTTGTCCAGCGCTCACCCCGATCGTGCGCGCGCCCGTGGGCTGCCCACCGAGTTCATCGCGGTCGCCGAAGCCAAGGCCGCCGCGATCAACGCCGCCTTCTCGACGGTCATGCGCGAGCGGCGCGAGCTTGGACTGGCCGCCGCCGGCTAGGCGAGACAATCCGTCCCGCCGCTGATGATGGAAAAAGGCTTTTCATCCTCTACGTGGGGGTGTTCAGTTGACGTTCAGCGCTTATGAACCAACCTGATTGATCATAAGCGCCGACGAAAGGACCCAGATGAGCACCATCGCTTCGCCCTTGCGAAACCTGGCTTGGCTTGCCGGCGCTCTGGCGACGTCGGTCGCGGTGGTCGTTGGGGCGGTGTTGGCGGTCATCTTCGCGGCGACCGTCGTGGTGGTCGGATTCATTGGCAGCGCCTTGTTCGGTCTCGCCGCCTTCGCCTTCCGGGGGCGCAAGGTCGCCAAGACGCCCGCTGACGATGGCCTGATCGAGGCGCGTAATGTCGGCGGCCATTCCTGGGTCGCTTACGGCTGGAACGAGCGCTCATAGGGCGCACCGCGCCTGACCGGCCAGCCGCTCGGCCGAGGTCCGTCAACTTCCCTCACGTCGCCCTTGCCGCGCGTCGCCCGCTCGCTCATCCTGCCATTCAAACAATTGTTGGGAGGAAAGCATGATCGGCGTTGTCGCGACCTTGAAGGTGCAGCCGGCCAAGGCTGCGGAATTCGAAAAGGTGTTCCTGGAGCTAGCCGCCGAGGTGAAGGCCAATGAGCCCGGCTGCCTGATGTACCAACTCACGCGCTCGAAGACCGAGGAGGGCGTCTACAAGGTGCTGGAGTTCTACGCCTCGATGGATGCGCTGAAGCACCATGGCGCCACCGACTATTTCAAGGCCGCCGGCGCGGCCATGGGCCCGACCATGGCGGGGGCCCCCGTCATCGAATATCTCGACGCAGTGGAGTAGGGCGCGATGGATCTGGCGTTCTCGGCCGAGGACCTGGCCTTCCAGCAGGAGGTGCGCGACTGGATCGCCACCGCCTATGACGACGATCTGCGCCGGCAGATGAGCCAGTCCAAGAACGGCTATCTGGACAAGGCCGGCCAGGTGAAGTGGCAGAAGAAGCTGGCCGAGCGCGGCTGGGCGGCGCCGGACTGGCCCGTCGAGCTGGGCGGTGCGGGCTTCACCGCCTCGCAGCGCTACATCTTCAACATGGAGATGAGCCTGGCCGGCGTGCCGACCTCGTCGCCGATGGGCCTGAAGATGGTCGCTCCGGTGATCATGGCGTTCGGCTCGGACGCCCAGAAGGCCCAGCATCTGCCGCCGATTCTCAACTCCGACATCTGGTGGTGCCAGGGCTATTCGGAGCCGGGTTCGGGCTCGGACCTGGCCAGCCTCCAGATGCGGGCGGTGCGCGATGGGGACGACTATGTCCTCAACGGCTCGAAGATCTGGACCACCCACGCCCAGTGGGCTGACTGGATGTTCTGCCTGGTCCGCACCTCGACCGAGGGCAAGCCGCAGGAGGGCATCTCGTTCCTGCTGCTGCGGATGGACACGCCCGGCATCCAGATCAAGCCGCTGCCGACCCTGGACGGCCCCCCGGATAACGAGCAGGAGATCAATCAGGTCTTTTTCGACAATGTCCGGGTGCCGGTCGCCAATCGCATCGGCGAAGAGAACAAGGGCTGGACCTACGCCAAGTACCTGCTCGAGTTCGAGCGCGGCAACGCGTACGCGCCCGGCCTGATGAACATGCTGAAGAAGGTCAAGCGCATCGCCGCTCTGGAGCGGGCTGATGATGGCGGCCGTCTGATCGACGACCCGGATTTCCGCAACAAGATCGCCAACCTCGAGATCCAGGTTGAGGCGCTCAACGCCACCGAGCTGCGCATCTTCTCCGGACGTGGCGCGGGCAAGAACATCGGTCCCGCCTCGTCGATGCTGAAGTGCGTCGGTTCAGAGCATCAGCAGGCGATCACCGAACTGACGCTCGAGGCGGTCGGGAATTACGCCGCGCCGTTTGTGCGGGACACCTGGTCGGCCGCGAATGACGGCCGCGCAGGCCCGGACTACGCCGGTCCCGCCGCGCCAGCCTATTTCAACTACCGCAAGGCCTCGATCTACGCCGGCTCCAACGAGATCCAGCGCAACATCATGGCCAAGATGGTGCTGGGGCT
>NCDQ01000596.1 GCA_002280275.1 Caulobacter vibrioides
CAGGAAGGCGGCGGCCAGGCCCAGGCGCTGCTGCATGCCGACCGAGAAGCCGCTGGTGGCGCGGTCGGCGGCGTGGGTCAGGCTGACCCGCTCTAGCCAGCCGCCGATGTCGGCGTCGGCCTTGCCGCTTTCCAAGGCCAGCATCTTCAGGGTGTCGCGCGCCGTGAGATAGGGCGGATAGCGCGGGGTCTCGATCATCGCGCCCACCTTTCGAAGGGCGGTGATGTCGCCGGGCGCGGCGCCGAACAGGCGCGCCGAGCCGCTGGTAGGGCGCACCAGGCCCAGCGCGATCCGGAACAGCGTGCTCTTGCCCGCGCCGTTGGGGCCCAGGATCCCGAACACGCCGCCGGCGGGGATGGCGATAGAAAAGTCGTCGAGGGCGCGCACCGCCCCATACGTCTTGGTGAGGCCAGCAGCCTCCAGGGCGATCGACATGGAGCAGTTCCGGGCGCCGAAACGAGTCGGCTCGACCAGGCGACTATGGCGAGCGTGGCCGCCCGCGCCAAGTTAAGAGGGTGTCATGCCTCGGAAACCGCCGATCGTCATACGCCTGCAATCTGGGCCATGGATGACCGCTGAAACCGTCGTTCCAAGTCGAGACTGAAGATGATCCTGCGCCGCCTGCTGTCCCTGGTCTTGGCCCTGGGCCTGACCGTCGCCGCCAACGCGGCGGAGGCGCGGGAAAAGGCGCCGCACCTGACCATCCTGGTGTCCATCGACGGCTTCCGCGCCGACTACCTGGATCGCGGCGACACCCCGGTCATGAAGGTCCTGGCCGAGAATGGCGCCCGGGCGGCCATGCGCCCGTCGTTCCCGACCGTAACCTTCCCCAATCACTACACCCTGATCACCGGCAAGCGCCCCGACCGCAACGGCATTGTCGGCAACACCATGGTCGATCCGAGCGTCTCGTCCGAGAAGTTCACCATGCGCAGTCTGGACCCCGCCTGGTGGAGCCAGGCCAAGCCGTTCTGGGTCTCGGTGGAGCAGCAGGGCAAGCGCGCGGCAGCCATGTTCTGGCCGGGCTCCGAGGTCGAGATCGACGGGGTGCGCCCGTCGCGCTGGGTTAAGTTTGACGCGGCGATGCCGGGTGAGGCGCGTGTCGATAAGGTTCTGTCCTGGCTAGACAGCGCCGATGGGCCGCCGATCGCGTTTTCGACCCTCTATTTCGACATCGTCGACACTCAAGGTCACCACTATGGCCCAGAGTCGCCCGAGGTTCGTGCGGCTGCCGCTTCGGTCGACGCAGCGCTAGGCCGCCTGATCGAGGGTCTGAAGGCGCGAGGGCGTTTTGAGAACACCGACATTGTCATTGTCGCCGACCACGGCATGGCGCCGCTGCCCGCCGCCAACCGCGTGGTGCTGGATGACCTTGTCGATATCTCGAAGATCCAGTT
>NCDQ01000597.1 GCA_002280275.1 Caulobacter vibrioides
GGTCTTGGTGATGCGGCTGCGGATCAACGGCTCCATCAGGTGGAGGTTGGCCGGCGAGACAATCGGGCTGACGGTCTTGCGCTGGACGTCGTGCTTGGGCGGATCCATCGCGATGAACATCGGAAGCGTGAAGTCTTCCTTTGGGTCGAAGATCGTGATCGATGGCTCCGACGAGAACACCTCGTGATTGATGTCGACGGCCATTATGTCGGCATACTTTGTAATGGACCAGAAGGCGCCATCCGGGTGGTGATGCGCCGGGTGTAGATGAACCGGGTCCTCCTTGCGCAACCGCTCCAAGTATGGCCACACCGTGTCGGTGCGCCAGAGCTCGGTGTCGGCGAGGTTGATGTCCTCCAACGGCATTGCGTAGGCCTTTGCGCGGGCCTCGGCCCTCAGATCGATCGCGCCGTCGCTCATTGCATTTTCCATCTCTTGCTTATCCCGTCAATTAAGATGACGGGCGCCTCAGGTCCCTAGGACAAACCCCTCATAACCCTTGTCGGCGCTGGCCTGACACATCTGCAGGTACAGTGGAACGCCGCCCGGATAATTCAATAATTCCCGTGGCTTACCCGGAATATTAGCACCCATGTACCAGGAGTCAGCCAGGGGAAAGAGCGTCATGGCGCCAACCGCCTCGACATGGTCCTTCCAGGTCTGTTCGGCGGCGGTGGTCGCCTCGAACCGGCTGACGCCCGCGTCGCGCATGCGTCCCAGGAATTCGACCACCCAGTCGCCCTGCAGTTCGGCGCAGGTCGGGCCATTGCAGAACCCCGAGGGGCTCTGCGGCCCGTAGAGGAACAGCAGGTTGGGAAAGCCAGCGCTGGCCATGCCCAGGTGAGTTCGCGCGCCCTTGGCCCACTTCTCCTTGAGCGTGAGCCCCTCGACACCGCGGATGTCGATCTGCGTCAGGCCGCCGGTCACGGCATCGAAGCCGGTGGCAAGAACCAGGAGATCGAGCTCGTACTCCCGCTCTGCGGTCTTTACGCCGCCGGGGGTGACCTCCAGGATTGGCGTCTCCTTCAGGTCCACCAACTCGACGTTGTCCTGGTTGAAGACGTCGTAGTAGGTCTGCTCAAGGGACGGGCGCTTGACCCCGAACGGGTGCGGCGGCTGCTTCGGGGCAAGCTTTTCGGCGAGCTTCGGATCGCGGATCCGCTTCTGCACCTTCTCGCGCCAGAAGTCGTAGGCGGTGCGATTGGCCTCGAGGTTCATCATCACGTCGTAGAAGGTCGAGGCCCAGAAACTAAATCCTCCGGCCGCCCAACTCGCCTCATAGATGTCCTGCCGTTCTTCCGGAGAGACCTCAAGCGCGGACTTGCCGCTGGCGTGGAAATCGAAGCCGCCGAAGCTCTCGCGCCGGCGCGCGAACCGCGCGGGGTAATCCCTCTTC
>NCDQ01000133.1 GCA_002280275.1 Caulobacter vibrioides
CACAGCAACGAGGTGCTGCATCCGGGCGACCACGTACTGCTCTACCGGATCGAGGCCTGGGAGCCCTGTCCGTCGGACGCGGCCGGCGAGATCCACGCGGTCGGCTGGTTTGATCCGCATGATCTGCCGTACGAGACCACCCGCGCGACCCGCAAGCGCATCGCCGAGGCGCTGCACGGGGACGACGCCGATCCGATGTGGTGAGCCCTTCGTGTCATCCCGGCCGAAGCGCGCAGCGCGTAGAGCCGGGACCCAGGGGCCGCCGGCACGGCGCTCACGCAACCCCTGGGTCCCGGATAACGCCTGCGGCGTTTCCGGGATGACACGAATTATAGAGCGTCGATCGAACAGCGCCCCTTCCCACCTGAACGCCGATCACATTAAATGGCTGTTTGAAACCGTCCGCCGCGTCTCCCAACTAGAGCGGACCCACAGGGCAGGAGCGAAGGCATGCGCGAGTATACGAAGTTCTATATCGACGGCGCCTGGGTGGACCCGGCCGCGCCCAAGACGCTGGACGTCATCAACCCGGCCACCGAAGAGGTTTGCGGCGTCATCTCGATGGGCTCGGAAGCCGACGTCGACAAGGCCGTCCGCGCCGCCCGCAAGGCTTTCGACAGCTTCAGCCAAACGAGCCGCGAAGAGCGCATCGACATCCTCGAGCGCATCGTCGCTGAGTACCAGAAGCGCTTTGAGGACATGGCGAAAGCCATCACCGAGGAGATGGGCGCGCCTGCCTGGCTGGCCCAGCGCGCCCAGGCCGCCATGGGCATCGGCCACGTCCAGACCGCCGCCGCCGTGCTCAAGAGCTACAAGTTCGAGGAAGACCGCGGCACGACCCGCATCGTCAAGGAGCCGATCGGCGTCTGCGCCTTCATCACGCCGTGGAACTGGCCGGTGAACCAGATCGCCTGCAAGGTGGCCCCGGCCATCGCCACCGGCTGCACCATGGTGCTCAAGCCCTCGGAAATCGCGCCGTTCAGCGGCTATATCTGGACGGCCCCACGGTCGGCGCGGCGATGTCTAGCCATCCGGAAGTCGACATGGTCTCGTTCACCGGCTCGACCCGCGCCGGCATCGAGGTGGCCAAGAACGCCGCCCCGACCGTCAAGCGCGTCCACCAGGAGCTGGGCGGCAAGAGCCCCAACATCATCCTCGACGACGCCGACTTCCAGCGCGCGGTCGGCGGCGGGATCGCCTCGGTGATGATGAACTCGGGCCAGTCGTGCAACGCTCCCACCCGCATGCTGGTGCCGGGCGCGCGCATGGACGAGGTGATCGCCATCGCCAAGGCCGCCGCCGAGGCCCACACGGTCGGTGACCCGAACGGCAACCACAAGATGGGCCCGGTGGTCTCCGAGACCCAGTGGAACAAGATCCAGGGCCTGATCCAGAAGGGCATCGACGAGGGCGCCACCCTGGTCACCGGCGGCGTGGGCCGTCCCGAAGGCCTGGACAAGGGCTACTATGTGAAGCCCACCGTCTTCGCCAACGTCACCAACGACATGACCATCGCCAAGGAAGAGATCTTCGGCCCGGTCGTCTCGATCCTGGGCTACGACACGGTGGATGAAGCCGTCACCGTCGGTAACGACACCGAATATGGCCTGGCGGCCTATGTCTCGGGCGGCGATCAGGACGCGGTCCGCAAGGTGGCTTCGAAGCTGCGCGCCGGCCAGGTCAACCTGAATGGCGCCAGCCCCGACATGATGGCCCCGTTCGGCGGCTACAAGATGAGCGGCAACGGCCGCGAATGGGGCGACCACGCCTTCGGCGAGTTCCTGGAGACCAAGGCGATCCTCGGCTACGCGCCGAAGGTGGCGGCGGAGTAAGGGGGCTTCGGCCTCTGCTGAGTTAGACGGAGAGGGCGGGGCCGGGAGGCTCCGCCTTTTTTCGTAGTTTGCTCGTTAGGGATTGGGGCAGGCAATGAACGTTGGCCAAAGCTGGTTCAAGACTAACGAGGCTGAGGACGTTGCAGGCTCCGTCCGTCATGTGTTGCGCTGTTGGCCGCTCATTCCAGACGACCCGCATGTTTGGAAGTGGATCGCGCTTGCGCTCCACTCTGCCATCCAGGGCGCTTGTGTTGCCCATCTCGTGACAACGGCTCGGCCCGTCGGTGCGGTAACTGATCGTAATGCGAAGGAGTGGATGGAGTATTTCGAGAGGTCTCGAACGGAGGACGGACTACTGCCGCCCAGGACCTATTTGATGGCTTTGCCAGATTTGCTCAAGTCCGCGCGAAAGCCTGACTCCGCTGGCAGCGGTGCCGCTTCTTCGCCAATCCGAATTAATGACAATGAACTTGGTGGGCTTGAGGGATTCCATAATGAAGTGAGGAATCAGTTTGTGCATTTCGAACCAATGGGTTGGTCCATTGAGGTGTCTGGAATGGCACATCTGGCAGCGCTCATCGGAAGACTGCTGAGCGAAATCATCGACGCAGGTTGGGCCTTCCGGAACGAGACTGCAGCTTGGAGAAATGAGTTACGGAATGGCGCAATCGCATTGACCAAGCTCGGAGAGGTATAGGTCCAGAAGCCGACCCTCCCAGGTCCGTCAAGCCTCGCGCGCTATGCCTGGCCCCCGCCAATCCCACAACAACCCCGTCATTCCCGCCCTTGTGGCGGGAACCCCTGGTTCAGCTGGCCCGTGAGACGCCAGCGGACCGCCGGCGGTCCGCCCCTCCAGCCCTTGCGGCGGACAGAGGGTTTCCCGCCACAAGGGCGGGAATGACGGAGGGGGAGGGAGACGGCCGCTTCGCCGGCCCGAGGACCTGTCTTGCGTGACCTGACTAGCCCGGCGATCGTCTCGCCGTGAGGTGTAAGGATAGCGCCCTTCCCTAACCAAGGTCCCCCGCCACCCCACAATAACCCCCGTCATTCCCGCCCTTGTGGCGGCAACCCCTGGTTCAGCTGGCCCGTGAGACGCCAGCGGACCGCAGGCGGTCCGCCCCTCCGGCCCTTGCGGCGGACAGAGGGTTTCCCGCTACAAGGGCGGGAATGACGGAAGGGGAGGGAGACTGCCGCTTCGCCGGCCCGGGGACCTGCCTTGCGTGACCTCACTAGCCCGGCGATCGTGTCGCCGTGAGGTGTAAGGATAGCGCCCTTTCCCAACCAAAGGGCCCCCGCCAATCCCATAATAACCCCCGTCATTCCCGCCCTTGTGGCGGGAACCCCTGGTTCAGCTGGCCCGTGAGACGCCGGCGGACCGCCGGCGGTCCGCCCCTCCGGCCCTTGCGGCGGACAAAGGGTTTCCCGCCAAAAGGGCGGGAATGACGGAAGGGGAGGGAGACGGCCGCTTCGCCGGCCCGGGGACCTGCCTTGCGTGACCTGACTAGCCCGGCGATCGTGTCGCCGTGAGGTGTAGGGATAGCGCCCTTTCCCAACCAAAGGGCCCCCGACGACCCCACAATAACCCCCGTCATTCCCGCCCTTGTGGCGGGAACCCCTGGTTCAGCTGGCCCGTGAGACGCCAGCGGACCGCCGGCGGTCCGCCCCTCCGGCCGTTGCGGCGGACAGAGGGTTTCCCGCCACAAGGGCGGGAATGACGGAAGGGGTGACTCGCGTTTTTGTTCTTATATTGTTCTCGCCTCAGCCGTGAGGAGAACGCCATGGTTCCGCGCGAAGCTTGGATTGCTGTTTACATGATGGCCGACCGCTATCGTGGAACGATCTACACGGGCGTCACGGGTCACTTCATCACCCGAGCGACGGATCATCGCGAGGGGCGGGGTTCGACATTCACACGTAAATACGGCCTGACCCGCTTGGTCTGGTTCGAGGAGCATGACCTCATGACCGAAGCGATCCAGCGGGAAACCTCGATCAAGCGTTGGCCGCGCCAATGGAAGATCAATCTGATCGAACGCGACAACCCGCGCTGGGATGACCTTTATGCGGCGGTCTTCGCGTGGACCCCGGTTCCGAAATGGTCCCCGACCTAGGTGCTTTCCAGCTGCAAAGCTGTGCGTGCGGCCTAGCTGCTTGTGGTCCGTCCTTCCGGCCGCAAGGGCGGGAGGAGCGGTTCGATACGGGGATTGGCGGGCGCGAACGCTCGGAATTGGCGGGGCTGAAGCGAGCGAAATCAACCACTTCTCACTTTTACACGCCAACTTATCCCCGGCGTCAAAACCCGCCCCATACTGAACTCATCCCTGTCGCGGGGGAGGGCGTATGGATCCGGCCCAATACGGCGGCGGGGCTAGGTTGAGCGGGGCCGCGTGGTCTCGAAGCGGCTTCGACCGGGGTCTGTTCGTTGGATAGATCCGGGATCTCGGAAGAAGCCGTAGAGAGGCGAGCGCGGAGCGACAGGGCGGTGATCGTATAAGCCGCCTATCGTGGATCGTCGGGCTGGACACGGATGTAGCCGCTCCCGGCCGCTTCGTCGCCTCCCCACTGAACTTCAGCGGTCACGCCGCGTGAAGCTGCTCTTACTTGCCCCCACCTGGCCTGCTTCGCAGGCCGTCCGCCCCCCGGAGGGGGCGGAAGGAGCCGCGCGCACCTTCCTCCCCCGCGAGGGGGAGGATTGTTCGTCCCGCCCCTTGCCGCCGCCGCCCGCCCGGCCCACCGTTCCGCAACGACTCGGGGGAGCACGCATGAACGAGGACTGGAGCGCCGGCTATGTGGTCGAGACCGGCTACACCTTTGGCTGCTATCCCGAGCTGAACCCGGTGCGGGCGGCGCTGCCGCTGCTGACCAAGGGCTTTAGGGTTCCCAAGATCGAGACGGCCTGCGAGCTGGGCTTTGGCCAGGGCTGTTCGGCGGCGGTGCATGCGGCCACCCAGCCCGATATCGAATGGTGGGGGTGCGACTTCGCCCCGGCCCAGGCGGTGTTCGCCCGCGACCTGGTGGCCGCCAGCGGCGCGCGGGCCAACTTCTTCGACGACGCCTTCGACGAGTTCGCCGCGCGGCCGGGTCTGCCCGAGTTCGACTTCGTGGCGCTGCACGGGGTGTGGAGCTGGGTCAATGACGACGCGCGCGACAAGATCGTCGCGTTCCTGCGCCGAAGGCTCAAGCCCGGCGGCCTCGTCTACATCTCCTACAACACCCAGCCGGGATGGGCCCTGGCCGGGCCGTTGCGCCACTTGATGAAGCGCCACGCCGAGACTCTGGGCGCGCCGGGCCTGGGACCTGCGGCCAATCTCGACGCGGCCCTGTCGACGATGAAGCGGTTCTTCGATCTGGATCCCGTCTATTCGCGGATCAATTCGGGGGTCACCGACCGGCTGGCGGCGGTGATGCGCCAGGACCGCGCCTATCTGGTCCACGAGTATATGAACCGCGACTGGGTCCCGATGTGGTTCGCCGAGGTCGAGGCGCGGCTGTCCTCGGCCAAGCTGTCGTTCGCGGCCTCGGCCTATGCCTCCGACCATGTGGACGAGCTGAACCTGTCGCCCGACATGATCGGCTTCCTGCGCGAGCTGCCCGACCCGTCGCTGCGTGAGACCTTCCGCGACTTTGCGGTCCAGGCGCAGTTTCGCCGCGACTACTGGCTGCGCGGGGCCTCGACCCTGGCCGCCGCCGACCAGCGGCGGGCGATCCGCGACCAGCGCGTGGCCCTGGCCCGTCCGGCGGCCGAATGGCCCGACAAGGCGCGGGGCACCTATGCCGAGATGGTCATGGGCGGCCCGGCCCACGAGGCGATCCGCGACCTGCTGGCCGACGGCCAGCCTCGGACGATCGGCGATCTCGAGGCGGCGCTGCCCGAGGGCTCGACCCTGCCGCAGCTGACCACGGCCCTGATCCTCTTGATGAGCCAGGGCGCGGTGCAGCCGGCCCAGTCGGCCGACGCGACGGCCCGCGCGACCGGAACCGCCCGGGCGCTGAACCGCGAGCTGGCCCGCCGCGCGGCCGAGACCAGCGACCTTGGCTTTATGGCGGCGCCGGCGACCGGCGGCTCGGTCGGGGCCTCGCGCTTCCACCAGGTGTTCTGGCTGGCGATGCAGGACGGCGGCGGGCCGCGCGACTGGGCCCGCTTCGCCGCCGACGTGCTGGCCGGGCAGGGCCAGGCCCTGGTGGTCGACGGCGCCCCCCTGGGCGGCGAGGCGGCGATCGCGGCGCTGGAGGCCCAGGCGATCGCCTTCGCCGACGGGGTGCTGCCCTGCTGGCGGGGCTTGGGAATCGCATGACGGGCGGGGCGCCCCCTCGGACAAAGCGCCGCATGGCGCAGTCTGGGTGGCGACTGTCATCGTTGTTGTGGTCTCCTCTGAGTCGGGGACGCAAGCGCGAGGGACCAAGATGGCGGGTCTGGACGTGGGTGGCGTTGAACTGCACTTCACCTGCCCGCACTGCGGCGGACAGGCGCCGGCCCGGATCGCGGCCGTGCGGATGTTGCCCGTCATCGACTGCGACTGCGGCGAACGGTTCGGGGTCGACCTCGCGAGTTTCGCCGCCCAGGTCACCGCCGCCGAGACCGCCGCCCGCGCGGCGCGACGACGTCCGCGCGCCTGAAGCGCGATTTCTGAACATCAACCTTGCCGCGCGGCGGGGTTCGGTTAACGTCACTCCCAACAGAACAATGATAACCTAGGGAGTGAGACCATGACGCCGCCTGATGGCGCGTCGCCTCCGCGCGACGTCTCCAGCGCTCCGTTCAAGCCGCTGGCCATGAAAGGCCCCGAGGTGTCGGTCGACCGGCGACCGGACGGCTCGATCGTGATCACCTCCAACCATGCGCCGGGCGAGGGGCCGCGCTCGATCGCGCACCTGATCGCCGCCAAGGCCGCCGAACATCCCGAGCGGCCCTACCTGAAACAGCGCGAGCCGGGCCACGGTCCCTGGCGCGGCGTCACCTACGGCGAGGCGCTGCGGGCGGTCGAGGGGATCGCCCAATGGCTGATCGATCAGAAGCTTGAGGCCCACGACAGCGTCATGATCCTGTCGGGCAATTCGATCGAACACGCCCTGATGACCTTGGGCGCCTACACCGCCGGGGTTCCGGCCGCGCCGATCAGCCCGGCCTACAGCCTGATCTCGACCGACCACGCCAAGCTCAAGCACTGCTTCGAAAAGGTCGCGCCGCGCGTCGTCTTCGCCCAGAGCGGCGCGATGTTCGCCGGGGCCTTGGCCACCCTGAAGGCCCTGGACCCGAGCCTTCTGGTGATCACCGCCGACGGGGCGGGCGAGGGGGCGATCGCCTTTTCCGAGGTCGCCGGGACTGTCCCGACGGCGGCGGTGGCCACGGCCCGCGAGACCGTGGGCCCCGAGACGGTGGCCAAATATCTCTTCACTTCGGGATCGACGGGCCTGCCCAAGGCCGTGCCCCAGACCCACGGCATGATGGCGGGCGTGATCGCCGGCCAGGAGGGCCTGCGCACCGACGTTCCTACCGAAGAGGTTCCCCAGAGCCTGGAATGGATGCCCTGGAGCCATATCTCGGCGGGCAATATCGGCTTCAACGCCGTGATCTGGGGCGGCGGCACCCTGCACATCGACGAGGGCAAGCCGCTGCCAGGCATGTTCGAGACCACGATCAAGAACCTCTACGAGGTCTCGCCGATCGTGTTCGGCTCGGCCCCGATCGCGTTCTCGATGCTGGCCGAGGCGATGGCGAACGCTCCCGTGCTACGGCGCTCGTTCTTCAAGAACCTGCGCTACATGGGCTATGGCGGCGCGACGCTCAGCAACGACGTCTATGAGCGGATCCAGGCCCTGGCCGTGGCCGAGACCGGCCATCGCATCCCGCTGACCACCATGTACGGCGCGACCGAGACCCAAGGCATCACCGTCACCCACTGGATCACCGAGCGGGTCGGGCTGGTGGGTCTGCCGTTGCCGGGCATCCAGCTGAAACTGGCGCCGAGCGGCAGCAAGTACGAGGTCCGCGTGAAGGGACCGACCGTGGCGGCCGGCTATCACAAGGACCCCGAGCGCACGGCGGCGGCCTTCGACGAGGAGGGCTTCTACAAGCTGGGGGACGCGGCGCGGTTCGTCGATCCGGAGGACCCGGCCAAGGGCCTCGTTTTCGACGGCCGGGTGACCGAGGACTTCAAGCTCGACAGCGGCACCTGGGTCAGCGTCGGCGTGCTGCGCCCCGACCTGGTGGCCGCCTGCAGCCCCTACATCCACGACGCGGTGATCACCGGCCAGGACAAGGCCTTCATCGGCGCGATGCTCTGGCCCTCGCCGGCGGGGCTGGCGGCCCTGGTGGCCGATCCGGGGCCGGGGACGCCGCTGGAGAAGCTGGTGGCGATCCTCAAGGACCGCCTGGCGGCGTTCAACGCCGGCGCCGGCGGCTCCTCGCGCCGCGTGGCCCGGTTCACGATCCTGACCGACCCGCCCTCGATCGACGCCGGCGAGATCACCGACAAGGGCTATATCAACCAGCGCTGCGTTCTGGAGCGCCGCGCCGATCGCGTCGAGGCGCTCTACGCCAAGGAACCGGTCGAGGGGTTTTTCACCGTCTAGAGGATCACCAGGACAGGCCGCCGCGCACCAGAACGGCGGTCTTGTCCGACAGGCCAAAGGCCATCAGGTCGGCCGGCTTGGGCGGCGGGGCCTTGGCCAGGGTGGGCCAGCCGTCGTGGTGCTCGAGCGCGGCGATCTCGACCTGGCCTGAGCCGGCGGTCATGAAGCTCAGCGTGATCCCGTTGGGATCCGGCGCGTGATAAGTCAGGCTCGACCATTCGCCGGCCTTCGTCGCCAGCGTGATCGGGCGACCGTTCAGCCGGGGCTGGCTCAAGGCGGCGCTGGGCCGAACGCGCAGACTGACCAGCTCGGCTCCAGGCGCCGGGATCAGGCGGATCAGCAGGCGGTCCTCGGCCCGGTCGACCGTCAATTGCGGACTGGCGACGGGCACGACCCGGGTCTCCGACATCCAGACGGGGTTTTTCCAGAACGGGGCCAAGGCCTGCTGGCGAGGCTCGGATCCGCCGTCGTCGGGCAGGGTGGCGCGGGTCCAGGCGTCCAGCGTCGTCAGCCCGGCCACGCGCCAGGCCTTGCCGGTGGAGAGGTCGGCCAGGTGCAGGGCCTGGGTGATCGCCGGGCGAGAGGGCTCTCCGCCGAGGCGTGCGGCGTTGGCCGTGAGCGCCAGGCCGACCAGCGCCATCATCCCGGCGGCGCGCCAGGCCCAACGGGTCGCGGCGAACTCGTGGGCCAGCGGCGACAGGGCCGGGGCGGCCAGCATGGCGAACAGCGCCAGCACGGCCGGCTCCATGAGGCCGACGCCAGCGAAGGTCCAGGCGCCCCAGGCCGCCAGCTGAGCCGTCGACAGGATCGCCAGAAGGCCGACCACGGCGGTCAGGCCCATGGCGACGCGCTTGTCCCGCGTCCCGCCGATCCCGATGACCAGGGCTGCGCCGACGGCGGCGACCAGCAGCGGCCAGGTCAGCATCACCGTCGCGCCGGGCGCCAGGACCTGGGCGGCGATCGCCAGCGCCAGCACCACGATCATGCCGCCGATCCAGGCGCCCAGCACTTCGGTTCGGAAACCCAGGGCGAGCGCCGCCAGAATACAGGCCGCCAACCCAAGACCCAGGCCCACAGGATCGAAGCCGCCGACCAGACTGCACGCGCCGCCCAGGGCCAGGGCGATCGCGCACGGGATGATCCGCCGGGCGCCCCGCGCCTGTGCGGTGGCGACCCCCAGCCCTGTCGCCGCGGCCAGCAGGCCTGCGCCCCACAGCAGAAAGTCAAAGCGCGTCAGCAGGCCGTAGTAGCGCTGCACGCCGTCGATCATGAGCAGCCGGCCCAGCAGGTGCAGCACAAGGCCGGCGCTGGCGGCGGTGAGCAGCAGGCCCGCCGCGCCCCTTGCGATCTCCCAGCCTGTCGCGCCGCGCCCGGCCAGGGCGCGCCAGGCCGAAAAGCCGACCAGGGCGGCGGCGATCCCCAGCAGCGCCCAGCCCACCGCCGGCGGATAGCGGATCATGAACAGGCCGAGGACGTCCGAGTAGATCGCGTTTTCAGTCTTGGCGGGCAGTTGGGACGCGTTCGCGAGCGCCTGGACGGTCGGCAGGACCTGGTCGCCTATGTGCTGCAGGCTGCCGCGTTGCAGATGGTCCGGCCGGGACAGCGGCGTGTGATACGCGAGCTGATTGTCGATGAAGGCCAGATTCAGCCCGGGCAGGCCCTTGTTCACCGCGTGGGTGAAATCGGTGTCGTTGGGCATCCGCTCGTAGACGGTCGAGGCCAGCGAGTTGCCGGACGCGCCCTTGGCCTCGCGACCGAAGACGCCGATCAGGGCTCCGTTGCCAGGCCCGGTCTGGAACATCGCCGCGCGACCCGCATCGCCGCGCGCCTCTATGTTCACCACGAGGCCGACACGCGAAAGGCTGGGATCTCGGGAAAAGAAGGCGTCCGCGCCCAGGAGACCAGCCTCTTCCGCATCAGTGAACAGGAAGATCACGTCCCGCAGGTGAGGCCCGCTGGCCTTCAGCGCACGCGCGATCTCCAGGGCCGCCGCGGTTCCCGAGGCGTCGTCGGCCGCACCGGGCGAGTTATGCACCGAGTCATAGTGGCTCATGACCAGGATCGCCGGCAGGGTGCGATCGCGGCCCGGCAGCACGCCGACCAGGTTCTGCACGGCCGCCACGCCCAGCGCCCGGCCG
>NCDQ01000134.1 GCA_002280275.1 Caulobacter vibrioides
GATGATGTCGCAACGCATGATGCCGCCGAAGATGTTGACCAGGATGCCTTTGACGGCCGGGTCGGCGGTGATGATCTTGAAGGCTGCGGTGACCTTCTCCTTGCTGGCGCCGCCGCCGACATCGAGGAAGTTGGCCGGCTCAGCGCCGTACAGCTTGATGATGTCCATGGTGGCCATGGCCAGACCGGCGCCGTTGACCATGCAGCCGATTTCGCCGTCGAGGGCGATATAGGCTAGGTCGTACTTCGACGCTTCGATTTCCTTGGGGTCTTCTTCGGTCTCGTCGCGCAGCGCCTTGATGTCCGGGTGGCGGAACAGGCTGTTGCCGTCGAACGACAGCTTGGCGTCGAGAACGCGCAGGTGATCATCCGCCGTCACGATCAGCGGGTTGATCTCCAGCATGGCCATGTCCTTGGCCATGAACGCCGTATAGAGCTGGTTCAGCAGCGAGGCGGCTTCCTTGGCCAGACCGCCGGTCAGGCCCAGAGCCTTGGCCAGCGCGCGCTGGTGGGTCGGCCACACGCCTGTCGCCGGGTCGATGGTGAAGGTGTGGATCTTCTCAGGCGTCGCGTGGGCGACCTCTTCGATGTCCATGCCGCCTTCGGTCGAGGCGACCACCGAGACCTTGCTCGACGCGCGGTCGACCAGCAGCGACAGGTAGAATTCCTTGGCGATCGCCGCGCCCTCTTCGATGTAGAGGCGGTTGACCTGCTTGCCCTTCGGGCCGGTCTGGTGCGTCACAAGGACGCGGCCCAGCATTTCCTCGGCGTTCGAACGGACTTCGTCGACCGACTTGACGACGCGGACGCCGCCCTTGGCGTCGGGGCCCAGGCCCTCGAACTTGCCCTTGCCGCGCCCGCCGGCGTGGATCTGGCTCTTCACGACGAAGACCGGCGTGCCGAGCTTCTCGGCGGCGGCGGCGGCTTCATCGGGCGTGAACGCGGCGAAACCGCGCGGCACGGGGGCGCCGAACTCGGCGAGTACGGCTTTGGCTTGATGTTCGTGGATGTTCATGAGGGCCCGGTCTCGACGACGGCTTTCTGAAATGTGGCCGGGTTATAGGAGCGCTATTTCGCAGGCGCAACCGCGTGTGGACGATAAGGTGAAGGCTTGCGCGCTTATCTTGTCCGATAGGCCACCATCGCCACCCCTTTAGGCGAGCGTGGCAAGGAAGCCCTTGACACGGCGACATTGTTACCGGTCCCACTCCTTCCGCCGCACGCGGCCGATTGGACCGCGCCGGACCGCTCAGCAATGGCAACGTTGTCATAAGGCCCTGGCGACGCGGCCAGGGCCCTGACGCACCAACGAAACCGCTTTTTGGACCTCTACTCGGCCCAATCTTTCTGTAGGCGGCGCGAGGCGATGATCAGCAGGGCGGCGGCCACAACGTAGAAGCCAAGCCCATAGTAGAGCGCGTAGCGCATCGACTCCGCGCCGTAGCGCGGGGTGAGCAGGTCCGAAACGTAGCCGAAGAACCAGAGGCCCACGGCCAGACCCAGCAGGTTGTTGATCAACAGAAACAGCGCCGAGGTGGTGGTCCGCATCGACGGGGGGGCCAGATGCTGAACCGCGGCGACCACCGGCCCCAGCCAGGCCAGGTTCAGACCGGTCGGGATCAGGAACAGCAGGAAGGCTACGACCATCGACTGGACGTTCATCGCCAGCAGGAAGCACGGCAGAGCCACCAGGAAGCAGATGGCCGGCGCCAGGGCGTAGGCGGCCTTGTTCTTGGCGCCGAAGCGATCGGCCAGGACGCCGCCCAGCCAGATGCCGGCCACGCCGCCGATCAGCGACAGGGCGCTATAGTAAAGCGCGCGGTCGGTCAGCGAGAGGCCGAAACTGCGCTGGAAGAAGGTCGGCAGCCAGAACGCCACGCCATAGCCGCAGATCGACGAGCAGGCCGCGCCGAACGACAGCAGCCAGAAGCTGGGCTTGGGCATGACGGTGGCCAGCACCTGGCCGAACGCCGGCGCCTTGGGCGGCTCGGCGGGCGCGACCTCGCCCGGCGCGCGGTCAAGGCCGCCGCGCACCGGATCCTTGACCACCCACTTGAAGATCGGGGCCAGCAGCACGCCGGCCAGGCCCACGGCGATGAAGGCGAAGCGCCAGTCGACATAGGCCGCGATCAGGCCGCCGAACAGCACGCCCAAGGCCGTGCCCAGCGGAATGCCGAACGAATAGACCGCCAGCGCCCGGGCCCGCTGCTCCTTGGGGAAATAGTCCGCGATCAGCGAATAGGCTGGGGCCACGCCGCCCGCCTCGCCGACGCCGACGCCCATGCGCGCCAGGAACAGGCTCCAGAACCCGCCCGCCAGGCCGCAGGCGACGGTGAAGCCGCTCCAAACAGTCAGGGCCACGGTCATGATCCAGGTGCGGCTGACACGGTCGGCCAGCCAGGCCAGCGGCACACCCAGCGTGGTGTAGAGCGCGGCGAAGGCGACCCCGCCCATCAGGCCCAGCTGGGTGTCGGTCAGATGCAGCTCGGCCTTGATCGACCCGGCCAGGATCCCGAGGATCTGCCGGTCGAGGAAGTTGAAGGTGTAGGCCAGGATCAGCATGGCCAGCACCACGTAGCGGTAGCGGCCGCCCCGGCCGGCCGTTTCGGCCTTGTTCACGTCCACGCTCATGCTCGCCCTCCTCAACGCCCGTCCAGATACAAAAAGGGCGGGACCTGTTGCAGCAAGTCCCGCCCAAGCAGCTATCGCCTAGATTAGAACGCCACCTCGATGGAAGCGGCCACGGTGCGCGGCGGACCGTAGAAGCCGATCACCGCATTGTTGTAGGTCGGGACCCCGAAGTTGTAGCCGCCGGTGCGGTACTTCTCGTTGGTCAGGTTCTTGCCGGTCAGGGCCAGCTTGTAGCGGCCGCCCGGAGCGGTCCACTGGGCCGTCAGGTCGACCAGGGTGAAGGCCTTCTGGTCCAGCTGCGGCAGGGGCTGCTCGAACTGCTGGTAGGCGTCGCGATAGCTGACCATCGGCGTGATCGCCAGATCACCGCCCGCCAGTTCACCGCGCCAGGTCAGGCTGATATTGCCCGTCCATTCCGGCGTGTTCTGGAAGCCGTAGAGATCGGCGACGTTGACGATCTGGCCGGTGGCCAGGGTCGTCGACGGGTTCAGCGGATTGGGCGCGCCGGCCGGCACGAAGCGGCTGAAGGTGTCGTACTCGGCATGGATATAGCCCAGGGCGACATTGGCCGACAGGTTCGCGCTCAGCTTGGCGTTGGCTTCGAACTCGACGCCGTACAGGGTCGAGGCGCCGGCGTTGTCGACCGAGCTGGCGATGCCCGAGGGCACCACGACCTGGGTCGTGACCTGCTGGTCGGTGTACTTGGACAGGAAGGCGGCCGACGAGAACGAGACCCGGCGGTCGAACATGTAGCCCTTCAGGCCGGCTTCATAGGTCTTGACGACCTCGGGCCGGTAGCCGTTGACCGTCTGCGGGGTGATGAACGCGTCGCCGCGCATGTCCCAGCCGCCCGACTTGTAGCCCTTCGAGAACGAGACGTAGGTCGTCAGGTCGTCGTTCAGGTCATACGAGGCCGAGATGCGCGGCGTGAACTGCTCGAAGGTCTTCTCGGCGTTGTAGTTGGTGCGCGTCTGCAGGATCGGACGGGGCGTACCGCCCTGGTAAGGCGTGCGCGTCGCGCCGAGATAGAAGAAGCGATAGACATTGGCGCGCTTGGCGTCGCGCGTGGCGCGGGCGCCCAGCGAGACCTTGAACTTGTCGGTCAGGTTGGCGCTGAAGTCGAAGAACGCCGCAAAGCTCTGGGTGTTGACCTTGCCGCCGTTGGCGATGGCCACGCCGAGGTTGCCGGCGATGGTGTCGAACTCGCCCGAGGCCTGGCTGTTCATGTAGTACAGGCCAAACACGCCCTGGACGTTTTCGTCCGAATAGACGGCCTGCAACTCCTGCGAGAACGAGCGGTCGTCATAGGTGGCCGGTACGTCCAGCGTCGGCAGCGGCGTGCCGTCGAAGTCGATGACGGTGTCGGTGTGGCCGCGACGGCTGGCGGTGATCGACTTGAGCGTGACCGTGTCGGTCGCGTTCCACTGGGCGGTCAGCGACACGCCCTTGGTCATCACGTGGTTCTTGTCGCCCAGGCCGGCCTGGGTGTCATAGACGTCCAGCACCTGATAGCCGCCGACCAGGGCCGGAAGCTCACGGTGGCCGTGACGAGCGTTGGAGTCGTCGACGACCTTGTCATAGGCGAGGCGGAAGAACAGGTCCTCGGTCGGCTGGTACTCGGCGCTGAGACGGAAGGCCTCGACGTCCTTGTTGTAGTGCTCGGCGCCGGTGGTCAGGTTCGAGCCATAGCCGTCACGCTTGTAGAGGGCGTAGGAGCCGCCGACCGACAGGCCGCCGCCGACCGGGGCCTGGCCCGAGACCAGGACGTCGGTCTGATTGTAGCTGCCGTACGTGCCCTTGATCTTGGCGCTGGCTTCGTCGCCGAGGCGCTTGGTCACGTACTTGATCGCGCCGCCGATGGTGTTGCGGCCATACAGCGTGCCTTGCGGGCCGCGCAGGACTTCGATGCGCTCGACGTCGAAGATATCGAGCACCGCGCCTTGCGGGCGATAGATGTAGACGTCGTCGACATACAGACCAACGCCCGGCTCGTAGCCCCACAGCGGATCCTGCTGGCCTACGCCGCGGATGTAGCTGATCAGGGTCGAGTTCGAACCGCGGGCGGTTTGCACGGTGATGTTCGGGGTGGTCTGCGACAGGACGGTGATGTCCGTACCGCCCGAACGCTCAAGCTTCTCGGCCGAGAAGGCCGAGACGGCGACGGGCACGTCCTTGAGATTTTCCTCGCGACGACGCGCGGTGACCGTCACCTCGTCGACCGAAACCGAGTTGTCAGCGGCCGGGGCCTGCTGAGCCGACGCAGCGCCGGCGATCGTGCTCCACGCAGCGCCTGCCAGCAGCGCGGCCTTCCACATCGAAGTCATGGGTTTCCCCTCCCTAGTGTTCCGCCCTTCCGAGCCAGATCCGTCTTTCGCGGACGCGTACTCGGAGTTCCGCCAATTCATCGAACAGCGAATTGCGTTCACCATCACCCGAACCGGCGTGGGACGCCAGCCCTTTTTCATCAAGTGATGAAAAATGCGAAACGTGTGACGGATCAGGCGCCGGCCAAGGCCTTGTTCTGCTTTGCGATCACGGCCTCGAAGCCCGCGGCGCAATAGGCGAACAGGCGCTGGCGCACGGCCTCAAGATCGCTGGAATGGCATTCGCCTTCCGACAGGGAGTCGATCCGGCCGGTCTCCGAGAGGGTTAACATCATTGAGCCGGTGAGAAACTGGTAGCACCAGTAAAGGTCACGATATGCCGCCTCGGGCCGCACAGCCTTGAGCGTCTCGACAAGCTGATGGACCACGGGATCGAAGAAGCGGGTCATGGTCTCGCCGCCCCAGGCCGGGGTGTTGTTCACCTGGGCGACCAGGACGAAGTAGCTCTTCCAGCCCTGCCCGCCGTCCTGCGAGATCCGCAGCAGCGGATCGATGAAGGCCTCGATGACGCCCTCGACGGTCATCGCGCCCGCATGCGCCTTCACATAGGCGTTCATCGACGCTTCGCGGGCCTGGTTGAGGATCTCGGCGCGACGCAGGAACACCGCGTCGAACAGTTCGCGCTTGGCCCCGAAGTAGTAGTGGATCAGGGCGGTGTCGACGCCGGCCTCGGCCGCCACCTGGCGGGTGGTGACGCCATAGAAGCCGTGACGCGCAAACAGTCCCTCGGCCGCGTCGAGGATGGTTTCCTTCAGGTCCAGACCCTTGGCCTTGGACGGGCGACCCCGTCCGCCGGCGCGGGCGCGGGACTTGGTTGCGGTCATGAGGGGGGGCCCGCCTTGATGAAGCTCCCCCCCCGGATAGGCGCAACCCGGCGGCCCTGGCAAGGACCGCCGTTCTCTCACGCCCCGACGAACACGCCGTGGAACGTCACGGGCAGGGCTACCGGCGCGCGCCAGGTCGCCAGCGGTCCCCTGTCCACATGGCGCGCGTCGAACACGTGCAGCTCGGTCGCGCGGGCGTCGAGGTTGAGCGTCGTGCCGACCAGCCAGCCGTCCAGTTCCGTCGAAGACCCAGGACGTGGGGCGAACACCATCTCCTCGACCAGGTGACGCGCGCCGAAATCGAAGACCTGATCGCGGTCTTTCTTCCAGTCACGCACGGCAACGCCCTGGAACAGCGGGCGGTCGGCTCGTTCGTTGGTCAGATGCACCGCATAGCGCCGGACAAGGCCCGCAAAACGCGGATCCGAGCGCGGGAACTCGGCGCTGATCGTGATCATGGCCCGGCGCGGCGGCGGGGCCTTGAGGACCTCGCCGCGCACGATCGCTCCACCGTTCGCCGCCGTTCCAGAAGGATCCTTGTCGATGCAGGCGTCGAAGCGGATCGTCCCGTCGGCCTCTTCCGAGGCGTCGCCCAGATGGAAGAAAAAGAAGGGCGGCAGCTCGAACACGCGGCGCTTGGAAAGATCGTCCTTGTCCAGCGCCAAGACCTTTGTCCCCAGCTCCGGGCGCCAGACCATGTTGGTCGCGATCGGCATGCGCATGCCTTCCTGCACCCAGGGCTGCAGGATGATGACGAGACTGCGCTCGGTGGCGGTGAAGTCATGCATGTAACCGGCGCGCGGCAGGGTGATGACCTCGGCCTTGCGCAGGGCGCCGTCGGCCGACAGGTTCCAGACCACCGCCCGCTTGCCCGCCAGGCCCAGGTTCCAGACCGTCCCGTCCGGCTGGACGCGAGGGTGGGCCAGGAACGGCATGCCCTTCATGTCGGGACTCAGCGCCTTGAAACCGCGCGTCTCCAGCGAGACCGGATCCATCGCCGTCGGCGAGCCGCCCTCCCAGAGCGCCCAGAGCTCACCGCCCGCCATCATCACCGAGGTGTTGGCGGCGTTGGCGTCGTCGGCCGAACCGAGCCGCGCGCCGGGCCCCGAAGGCGTGCCATAGCCGGGGGTGATCACCGCGTTGGCGGCGGCGTCCTGGCGTCGCTTGACGGTGTCGACGAACCGCGCGGCCATGCGCGCCTGGCCGTCGCCCATCTGGAACTTGCGGACCATGCCGTCGCCGTCGAACCAGTGGCCGACCGAACCGCCCGGACGGCGGAACTTGGCCGGACCGTTGCGGAAGAGCGTGCCCTTCAGGTCGACGGGCGCGCGACCGTGAACCAGAGTCATGCCAGTGGGGGCGACATCGGCCTCCACATCGGCGATGCCCAAGGTCCAATCGCTGGCGGCCGCCGCCCAGAGGGTTTCGGGGGTGAGGACGGCGGCGGCGCCCGTCAGGGCCGCGCCGCGCAGGATGTCACGCCGGTTCATGGCTGGGGCTCTCAGTTCAGGCGGAGGGATTGAGCGTTGGCGCCGGCCTTGACCTCGAAGGCGGCGGCGTCGAACGCGGGCGGCCCCATGCTCGGTTGGGCGTCGCGCGAGAAGCCGTAGGGCTCGGTCGGCATGCCGAAGGGGTTGGTCGCCATCTTGCCGTCGCCATCGACGTCCTGGAACGCCCGTACGGCGTAGGAGCCCGGCGGCAGGGCCGGGATCGTGGCCGACGCAGGATCTTGCGCGGCCGAGACGTTGGCGAAGCGGACAGGCTTGCCGGACGCCCAGCCCTGGGGGCTGTCAAAGACAGCGACCATGATCTGCCCCTGCTTGGCCTTCAGGTCTGGGAAGGTCAGGGTCAGCTCGCCGAACGCCTCCTGGGCGCGCGCGGCGGGGGCGAGGACGGAAGCAGCCGCCAGGGCCAGGGCGAGGGCTCGAACGAGGGTCATGGGGTAAGTCCTTTTTGAGGTTGGATGGGAAGCGGTCAGCCTAGGAACACGGTCCAGAGCAGGCGACCGGGAAGGAAGGTGAAGAGGCCCGCGATCAACAGACCGCCGACGAACATGCCGGTCATGGCCCGGCGGTGCGCCGAGACCTTGCCGCGCTTGATGGCGTAGACCGCGCCCGGCAGGCCCACGATCGTCCAGCCCGACAGCAGGTGGATGAAGCTGAAGGCGCCGTGGTTGATCTCGCGGATGAACAGCGAGCTGACCGCCGTCGAACCCATGGCCAAGACCCAGGTCCAGCCCAGAAGCTTGTGAAGAGTCGTGCCCTTCACCCGCATCATCAGGACGACGCCGATCGCCAGGGCGGTCAGGGCCGAGTAGAGGTGCAGTTGGATCACCGCGGGCGCGGCGGCGATCCGGGAAAGGTCCGGAGCGTGCGGCTGAAAGCCGATCCGCTGGAGGAAGGCGCCAAAGTCGGCGACGGCCTGCGGCGTCGAGACCGCCACGATCAGGATCGCCGCGCCGACGCCAAAGGCGGCGTTACGAAGACCGCTCCAACGATCTGAAGCCTGCGAGATTGACTTGCCGTGCGCGGCCATCTTCCTTCACTCCGGTTCGAGCGGGGCGGCGGATCGCCTCGCCGTCGAAGGCCTTGGTGGAGTGGTCGGGTCCGTGCCTCAATCGTCGTTGCGCCAGTCGCCGGCCTCGTTTCGTGAACGGCTGGAGGGCGCCGTTCACGCTTCGCGAATGGTCATGGTTCGCCAGGACAGTCTTCGAGGCTTCGCCGTCTCGGCGGCGGCCGGCGTCTTCCTGGCGCTGATCGGCGCGTTCGGCAGCGACGCCGCGCCTGTTGGCGTCCGCTTGGCCTATTGGGTCGGTTTGTGCCTGGCGGGCGCCGTGGTCGGCACGGCAGTTTCGCATCTGATCGGCCGAGAGGGCCGGGCCGACGCCCGGCCCTGGCTTTACGGCGCGCTGACGGCGGTGACCATCACCCTGCCCTTCACCGGCGTGGTGTGGCTGGTCAGCGAGCTGGCCTTTCACGGCCCGCCCCGCCCGCGCACCTTGCCCCTCTATCTAGGCCCCGTGTTCATCGTCACTGTCGCGATGACGGCGCTGAACTTCATGGTCCAACGGCGCCCCGTGGAAACCCACGCTGCGCCGACCGGGGCCTCGCCTCCCCGATTCCTGGAACGGCTGCCGCCCAAGCTGCGCGGCGCGGAGCTCTACGCGGTCGAGGCGCAGGATCACTATCTGCGCCTGCACACCTCGCGCGGTCAGGACCTGATCCTGATGCGCCTGTCCGACGCCGTGGCCGAGCTGGAAGGGATCGAAGGCGCCCAGACCCATCGCTCCTGGTGGGTCGCCAAGACGGCTGTCGAAGACGCTCGACGCAGCGACGGTCGCGCGACGCTAAAGCTCAAGGGTGAGATCGAGGCGCCCGTCAGCCGCGCCTACGCCAAGGCGTTGCGCGAGGCGGGCTGGTTCTAGCCGCGACTAGAACTCTTCCCACGACTCCATCTTCGGCGCCGCCGATCCGGACCGCGCGACGAGGCGGGGCGCGGGACGCTCTTGCGATCGGTCGGGCCGCGCCGCCGCGCCCTGTGCGACAGCGCCGGTCGAGGTCACCACGCCAACCTTGAACTGTCCCATCAACTGGTTCAGCGCGTCAGCCTCCCGCGAGAGCGCATGGCTGGCGGCCGAGGCCTCCTCGACCATCGCCGCGTTCTGCTGGGTCATTTGATCCATCTGGCTGACGGCGGTATTGACCTGCTCCAGCCCCGTCGCCTGCTCCTGGGCGGAGGCGGCGATCTCACCGACGACGCCGTTGATCTGCCCCACCTGGGCGACAATCCGCTGCAGCGCCTCGCCCGTTCGGGCGACAAGATCCACGCCGACATCGACCTGCTGGGTCGAGGTGTTGATCAGCGCCTTGATTTCCTTGGCGGCCTCGGCGGATCGCTGAGCCAGGGCCCGGACTTCCTGAGCGACGACAGCGAAACCCCGCCCCGCCTCGCCCGCACGCGCAGCCTCGACCCCCGCGTTCAGCGCCAACAGATTGGTCTGGAAAGCGATCTCGTCGATGACCCCGATGATGCTGCCGATAGTGCGCTCGACCGTCGAAGTGATCTCCTCAAGCGCGGCCGCGGTTTCCTCTAGACCGGCGGCCTGCTGTTCGGTCCGTTTGGCCATGTCGTTCGAGGCGTTAGAAATTTCCCGACTGCCCGCGCGAATGCCGTCGGCGTTGCCGACGATCACCGTCATCGTGGTCTGCAGCGTATCGAGCGCGGTGTTGAAGTCGACGCGCAGCTTCTCGTACTCGAGGGGCAGGTCGTCGCGGACACGATAGGTCAGATCGCCCGCCGCCAGATTGGAGAGACCGACACCGAACGACCGGACCACCAGTTGCTGCGCTCGGCGATGGCCTTGGCGGCGATGGCCTGGCGCTCGGCTTCGGCGCGGGCCTTGGCGTCGGCGGCGGCCGCGTCAGCGGCCAGCTTGGCGATCGCGTTTTCCTTGAACACCTGAACGGCGCCGGCCATCTGGCCCAATTCATCTTGGCGACCGACGGCGGGCACGGTGACGCCGTGATCGCCATCCGCCAGGCAGCGCATGGTTGCGGTCATGGCGGCGATCGGCGCACAAACCTTGGCGATCACGACATGGGTCGCGAAGGCCATCAGCGCGGCGGCCACGACCGCCACGACCGCCATGACGATGGCGGCGACTTCGCCGACGGCCTCAGCTGCGGCGCCGTCTTGACGCGCAACACGAACCTGAAGGTCAACCAGAGCGCCGACACTGGCCGTGACCGGGTCGATCGTCGGATAGAGTTTCGTTTCGACGAAAGCCTCCAGGCCCGCCGCGTCGCGGGCTTTCAGCAGGGCTTCAAGCTCATGGACCGTCGCGTCGGCGGCGGGGCGACCTTGCGCGACCTTATCGGCGAGGACCTTCTCCTCAGCGGTCATCTTCGTCGCCGCATAGGCGCGCCAGTTTTCCACGATCACGGCCTGGGCCGCGTCTACGGCCTCCAAGGCCTTGTCCATGGGCAGTTCGCCGGACCGCGCCTTGTGGGCCGCGTCCACGATATTGACGGCATAAGCGTCGCTCACCGCCTTGAGCTGCTGCATCGGATCGACCCGGTCATGAATGACCGAATGCATGCGCTGGTTGGCGATGCGGTTGGCGATGAAGCCAGAGAGTCCCATGGCCACCATGCCGACCCCTAGCGCGGCGAGGCAGCCCAAAAGTCTTGCCTTGATGGTCCAGGTCACTGAAGCCTCCGCAATCGCAGCATTTCGGCGCCAAAACGCCGGCGCTGGCCCCGGATACGCTTCGAGAGGAGGCCTCAATTCTTAATCAAGGGTTGCACTGGCGCAGGGTGAAAACCCAGATGCGTGAGGGGATTGCCCCTGCTCAAAAATTGAGCATAAACATCGAATCGAGATAAGGTATAAATATCTGTATTATATAGATTTTTGCTCTAAATATGATCAGCACGCAAATTGAATGGCGCGCTACCAAAACGCGCCTCGACCGGCGTGACACAGTGGCGCAGGAGCCGTTGGGCATGCCCGTGCCCCAGCGCTCGCCGCGTGGGGCGGCTCAGACCCGGGTGCGCAGCAGGATCTTCGACCGCGTCTCCAGCGCCAGCAGGATGATCAGCACCAGGAAGGCGAAGGCCAGCAGCAGCAGCGACAGGCGGTGGGCCTCGCCCCACTCCAGCGCCTCGACCAGGCGATAGATCTCGGTCGACAGCACCGTGGTCTCGCCTGGGATGTTTCCGCCCAACATCATCACCACCCCGAACTCGCCGACCGTGTGGGCGAAGGTCAGGATCGCGGCGGCGACATAGCCCGGCAGCGCCAGGGGCAGAGCCACCCGCCAGAAGGTCTGCGCGCGTGAGGCCCCCAGGCTGGCGGCGGCTTCCAGCGGCTCGTCGCCGATAGCCAGGAAGGCGTTGCGCAGCGGCTGGACGGCGAACGGCAGCGAATAGATCAGCGACCCGATCACCAGCCCCTCGAAGGTGAAGGCCAGGGTCCGCACCCCGAACGGCGCCAGCAGCGCCATCAGCGGACTGTTGGGTCCCAGGGCGATCAGCAGGTAGAAGCCCAGAACGGTCGGCGGCAGGACGATCGGCAGGGCGACGAATGCGGTGACGGGCGTGCGCAGGGGCGAACGTCCCCGGGCCAGCCACCAGGATAACGGGGTGGCCAGAAATAGCAGAAGCAGGGTGGTGATCCCCGCCAGCTTCGCCGTCAGCCACAGCACCTCAGCCACAGTCAGCGGACCTCATAGCCGTAGCGGCGGATGATGGCCTTGGCCTCGGCGCTCTTGAGGAACGTCAGGAAGGCCTTGGCCGCGTCACTGCTCGCGCCGGCCTTGAGCAAGACCGCCTGCTGTTCGATGGGGGTGTGGTTGGCGGCCGGTACGATCCAGCGCGAGCCGCCCTTGTCGTTCACGAGCTGAGACAGGGCCACGAAGCCCAGCTCGGCCGCGCCGGTCTGGACGAACTGAAAGGCCTGGGTGATCGAGGCGCCGGTGACGATCTTGGACGTTAAGGCGTCGTAGCGCCTCAGCCGGATCAAGGTTTCGATCGCCGCCTGACCATAGGGCGCAGCCTTGGGATCGGCGATCGCCAGCTTGTCGAACCGGCCGCTCGCCAGCACCGCGCCCCGGTCGTCGACAAGGCCGGGCGTCCGGCTGAACAGCACAAGGCGCCCGGTGGCGTAGGTGAAGCGCGATCCCGCCGCGGCCAGCCCCGCAGCCTCGGCCTTCTGCGGGCGCTCGGCATCGGCCGACAGGAACACCTCGTACGGCGCGCCGTTGGCGATCTGGGTGTAGAATTGACCTGACGAGCCGAAGCTGAGCACGGCGTCATGCCCGGTTCTGGCCTTGAAGCGCGCGGCGATCGCCTTGGCCGGTTCGGTGAAGTTGGCGGCGACGGCGACCTTGGTCTCGGCGGCCATAGCTCCGCCGGCGACGGCCAGGACTCCGGCTGCGAGCACGCCGGCGATCAGCATCGGACGGCGAGCGATCATCTGTTATGCCTTGAGCCAAGCGCTACGGTTATGCAGTCAAACTACATAACGATGAATTCGAGACCCGACCAGTGAGCAGCGACGCCGATTTCCGCGCCTCCCTGATCCTCAAGCGCGGCGGGCTCGCGCGGGTGGGGCTGGAGCGCATCGCCCTTTTGGAAGCGGTCGCGCGGCATGGCTCGATCAGCGCGGCCGCCAAGGAAGCCGGTCTCTCCTACAAGGGCGCCTGGGACGGCGTTCAGGCGCTGAACAACCTGTTCGACGCGCCGCTGGTCAGCGCCGCGCCAGGCGGACGCACCGGCGGCGCTGCGCAGGTGACCGCTCGCGGTCACGCCGTGATCCGCGCCTTTCGCGCCGCCGAGCGCGAGGTGAGCGCCGCCTTTGCGCGCCTGGAAGCCGACCTGTCCGGTGACGCCGAGTTGCTCTGGAGCCTGGGTCTTCGCACCAGCGCCCGCAACGCCCTGCGGGGCCTCGTGACGAAGGTCAGCGCAGACGATGTCACCGCCGCCGTCACCCTGGACGTCGGCGAGGGTCTGGCGCTCATAGCCCGGGTCACCCGGCGCAGCGTGGAGGACCTTGGCCTCGCGCCGGGTCGTCCGGCCATCGCCTTGATCAAGTCCAGCTTCATTCGGCTGGACGGGGCGCCGGCTGAAAACAGGCTGGAAGGGCGGATTCTCGACCGCGAGGGCGGTCAGGCCGCCGCCGAAGTGACGATCGGTCTGGCCGCCGGCAAGTCGCTGGTGGCCACGGTCGAGGCCAGCGCGCCCGGCTGGGCGCTTGCCGCCGGCGATCCTGTCGTCGCCTCGATCGCCGCGGCCGACATCATCCTGGCGGTGGACTGAGGGTTCGGGCTAGCCCGCGCGGCGAGCCCGCCACTGATCGGCAGTCTGGCCCCAGATTTCGACGACATGATCCTCGAACGGCGGCGGCAGTCGGCCAAGCCCGCGATTGACCGAGCCTAGCCGCTCGGCGACCGCTTGGGACGGCGTGTTCTCCGGATCGATGCAGTGGATGATGTCGGTCCACCCCAGGTGATCCACCGCCCAGTCGATCGTCGCGCTCGCGGCCTCAACCGCAAAGCCTCTTCCCCAGGCGTCGGGGTGCAGACCCCAACCGACCTCGGTCCCCGGCCAGCCCTCGGGGCGCCAGGGCCCGATGCGGCCCAGCCATTGGCCGGAGGTCTTCTCGATGAGCGAGAACATGCCAAAGCCGTTGAGGGCCCACGATCCCGCCATCGTCGCCATGAACCGCCAGGCCGTGGCGCGGGGCTGCTGGCCGCCAATGAAGCGCGCCGCGACCGGATCGGCCATCATCTGCGCCCAGCGGTCCAGATCCGCGTCAGCCGGTGGTCGCAGGATGAGGCGTTCGGTCTCGAGCGTCGGGCCGGGGGCGACAGGCATGGCGATCTCCCTCTTAGGCCACGCAATCGGCCAGACCGTCGCGGCGCACCGCGCCGGAGGCCTTGCCGATCTTCTTGGTGCGCTTGGCGACGTACTTGCCCGGCTTGATCACCTTCCACTTCAGGGGGCTGGGTAGGATGGCGGCCAGACGGGCGGACTGAGCCTGGGTCAGCTTGGCGGCGCTGACGCCGAAATAGCGCTGGGCGGCGGCCTCGGCGCCGTAGATGCCTGAGCCGTACTCGATGGAGTTCATATAGACCTCCATGATCCGCTTCTTGCCCCAGAAGGTCTCGATCAGCACGGTGAACCAGGCTTCCAGGCCCTTGCGGACATAAGAGCGCCCCGGCCACAGGAAGACGTTCTTGGCCGTCTGCTGGCTGATCGTCGACCCGCCCCGGATCTTCCGGCCCGATTCGTTGTTCTCGTAGGCCTTCTGCAGGGCCTCGAAGTCAAAGCCACGGTGCTCGCAGAACTTGGCGTCCTCGGCGGCGATCAGGGCGCGCGGCAAGGTCGGCGAGATCTTGTCCATCGACCGCCAGGA